>NZ_JBHUXV010000101.1:0-36408 GCF_042669125.1 Streptomyces sp. NPDC057253
CGTCCAGGGTGAGTCCGGCCGGAAACACTGGGCGCGATATGCCGTTGACAACCCATAATTTGGCAACGGCCAGCGACCGCGCGGACACGAGGAGCAAGTGTTCGAGTGAACGAAGTGGCGAAGTGCTCCGGGGGAGGCGCCATGACACCGGAAGAGGAATTCGCCGAGGCGCTGCGCATGCGCAGAAAGGCCGCCGGGCTCTCGCTCGGCGAGCTGTCACGGCTCGTCAACTACAGCAAGAGCTACCTCAGCCGGGTGGAGAACGGCACCCGGATGCCGGGCCCCGCGCTGGCCCGGGAGTGCGACACCGTCCTGCACGCGGAGGGCGAGCTGCTGGGGCTGTTGCCGGACCGGCCGGTGCGGCCTGTGCGGCCTGCGCGAACCGCGTCTTCCGAGCGCCCGGAGCGGCAGGAGCGGCAGGCGCGGCAAGGACAGCCCGGGCAGCCCGGGCCGCGGCGGAGGCGCAGGCGGGTGGGTGCCGCCGTCCCGGTCGACGCCCCCGGCACCGAGTTCGACCAGCTGATCCGGCGCGGTGACGCCCGTCATCTCCTCGGCGACATGTACGAGGCCGGCCGGCTCTACCTCGCCGCGTACCGGGCCGCCGAGGGCGACGACCTGGCCCGGGCCCACGCCGTCGTGCGCTGCGCCCGCCGCTGGTCGGACCCGGGCCAGGTCGACCGGGAACTCCTCGCACGGATCGACGAGTGCCTGAAGACGCTGGCCGGCCGCGAGGACCTCCCGGCGGTGGAGCTGCGGCTGCGCCTGACCGCGCACCGCGCCAAGAAGCTCACCATGGGCGTCGGCGACGACACCGCGGTTCCCGGCGCCGAACCCGGTACCAGCGTCGACCGGGCCCGGGGAGTCCTGCGCGAGTTACGGGACCGGCTCCCGGGCATCGGCGCCGAGACCCACTGCGAGGTCCTCACCGAATGCCGCTGGGCCCTCTACGACTTCGCGCCCGCCGCCGAACTCCTCGCCCTGTCGGCCGAGTTACGGGACGTCGCCGTCCGCTCCCGTTCGGTGTACTTCATCGGTGAGGCCCTCGTCGCCCTGGCCATCGACCAGTTGCGGGTGGGCCGGGTGACCGCCGCCGACGCGACCGTACGACGCCATCGCGAGCACGCCGCACACCGGCACAGCACCCTCGCGCACTGGCAACAGGGCACGCTGGACGCCCTGATGAACCTGTGGCAGGGCGAGTTCGCCGCCGCCGAGGAGTGGATCCTCGGCGAGTCCAGCGCGATCGCCGAGACCATGGAGAGGGAGCAGTCGGTACCCGCCGACACCCTCAGCCAGACCTGCCTCGGCCAGGCCTACTGGCTCCGGCACGAACAGGGCCGGATGGCCGAGCTGTTCGGCTCCCCGCTCATGGCCGGCGTCCGGCGCCGCGACTACTTCCCGGTCTGGCGGGCGGGGTTGGCGCTCGCCCTGTGCGAGACCGGCCGCCACGACCAGGCGGCCGACCAGGTCCTGGCCTTCGCCGCGGACACCGACGGCTTCACCAGGTTCCCGCCGAGCGGCTGGGCGCTGCCGACGGCCGCCGTACTCGCCCAGACGTTCGCGGAGTTGGCCGTACGGGACGTACGCGTCGGGGAGTTGCTGCCGTACGTCCCACCGCTGCGCGCCCTCCTGGACGCGCACCCCGGCGAGCTGGTCCTCGCCGGCTGGCCGACCGTCCTGCTCGGCCCCGCCGCCCGCTTCAGCGGACTGCTGGCGCTGGTGGCGGGCGAGCCGGACACCGCGCTCGGGCATCTGCGCCGGGCCGTGCGGCTGGCCCAGCACTCGCCGGCGCAGATGACGCGGCTGCGGCTGGACGAGGCGCGGGCGAGGCGGCGTTCGCGCTCCGCGGCGGTACGGGCCGGTGCGGAGGACTTCGCCCGGACCGCGCTGGGCACGGCGGAGGAGTTGGGCATGGCGGAGGTGGCTCGGGATTGTCGGGAGTTCCTGGGGGTGCCTGGGGGTGGGCCGTGACGTGCCGCCTCGCGGACAGGTCCGTGATCTGTCACGTCTCCGACGGCCCGTGACGTGTCACATCTCCAACAGGACCGTGAACGGGCCGTCGTTGGTCAGGGACACCCGCATCCGCGCGCCGAAGCGGCCGGTGGCGACCGTGGCGCCCAGCGCGCGCAGCTGGGCGACGACCTCCTCGACCAGCGGCTCGGCGACATCGCCGGGGGCGGCCGCGTTCCAGGTGGGGCGGCGGCCCTTGCGGGCGTCGCCGTACAGCGTGAACTGGCTGATCACCAGCAGCGGGGCGTCGATGTCGCTGCACGACTTCTCGTCGTGCAGCATGCGCACCGACCAGAGTTTGCGGGCCAGTTGGGCCGCCTTCTCCTTGGTGTCCTCGTGCGTGACCCCGACGAGGACGCACAGTCCCTCGCCGCTGATCTCCCCGACCGTCTCGCCGTCGACGACGACGCTCGCGCCGTCCACCCTCTGCACCACCGCTCGCATACGACCATCATGCCGGGCCTGCTCGAAGGGACTGCGTCCGGGTTTGTTTTTGATCCTTAACCCCCCATCTGGGGCCGTTCGGGGGCACTCGGTCACATAGCGGCCACTTGGGGTGGCACGATGCTTCCACACGCCGGTCGAGGGGACGGTAGAGGCGCATGAGCACACCGAGTACCGGGCGGCTGGACAGTCTGCGGCCGCCCACGCAACGTACGGACAGCCCCGTGCTGCCCCCGGAGCCGCCCGAGCACGACCTCGCCCGGCTGAGCCTGCCCGCGCTGCGCACGCTGCGCCGGGACGCCCAGCGGGACGAGGCGGACCTCAGTTACGTCCGACGGCTGCTCCAGGGCCGTATCGACATCCTCCGCGCGGAACTGACCCGCCGGTCGCCGGCGGGCCGGGACGCGCTCGCCGAGCGGCTCCCGGAGGCCTCGGTGGTCGAGCGGCTCCCGGAGATCCTCACCGACGCCCCGGCCCGCCACCGCTCCTCGGCCCGCCATGTCACGCTGGGCACCCCGCACAGCGAGGAGTACCGCCTGCTGGCCGCCGAGATGCTCGCCGAGGTCGAACTCTCGGACCTGGGCGCCCGCACCGACCTGGAGCTGAACACGGCGATGGGCCGGCTGGTGCGGTACGAGCAGCAGGTGTCCGTCCGCAGGCAACGGCTCCAGCGGACGACGGACGAGTGCAGCGGGGAGATCGCGCGGCGGTACCGGGAGGGGGAGGCGCAGGTGGAGGATCTGCTGACGTAGCGGAGTGGGTCGGCGGGGCGGTGAGTCGTCAGGTCGGCGGGTCGGTGATCCCCGGGTGCGGAAATCTGCGCGACACCCCCCTGCCCGGCCGCCTACCGTGGCCCGCATGAGCGACCGAGCCGACCGAGCCGACACATCCGCCATAGACGTCCGTACGATCACCGAGGCCGAGCATCCCGAGTGGTTGCGGGCCGTGCGGGCCGGGTTCCTGCGGGAGCCCGTCGTGCCGGCGACGGAGCTGGAGGCGCGGCGGGCGCAGTTCGAGCCGGGTCGGTTCATCGGGGCCTTCGAGGGGGACCGGTGCGTGGCGACCTTCCGGTCCTTCGCGCAGGAGGTGACGGCGGTCGGCGGCGCGTTCGTCCCCGCCGACGCGATCACCGCGGTCACCGTGACCGCCACCCACCGCCGCCGCGGCCTGCTGACCCGCATGATGACCCAGGACCTCGCCGCCGCGAAGGACCGCGGAGACGTCGTGGCCACGCTGATCGCCGCCGAGTACGGCATCTACGGCCGCTACGGCTTCGGCCCCGCCACCTCGGGCACCGTGTGGACGGTCGACGTCACCCGCGCCGGGCTCGACCCCCGGGGCCCGGAGCTGGACGGCGCCCGTATCGACCTGGTCGACCCCGACGTCGTACGCAAGCTTGGTCCCGAACTGCACGACCGGGTCCGCCGGGCCACTCCGGGCGCGATCAGCCGCGGCGACTGGTGGTGGCAGCTGCACACGGGCGCCGTGCGCACCGAGCCGACCTGGACCGAGCCCTTCTACGCGCTGTACCGGGCGGCGGACGGCACGGTCGAGGGGCTGATGGCGTACGAGGTCGACGACAAGTGGGCCGACACCATGCAGCCGTCGAACACGGCGACCGTGCGGAGTCTGATCGCCTCGACCCCGGCCGCCGAGCGCGCCCTGTGGCACTACCTGTGCTCGATCGACTGGGTCATGCAGGTCAAGAGCGACTGGCGGGCCCCCGACGACCTGCTCCCACACCTGCTGCCGAACCCTCCCGCGGCCATGATCAGCATGCAGGCGGACTGGATGTGGGTGCGGATCCTGGATGTCGTACGGGCCCTGGAGGCGCGGACGTACGAGGGTGCGGGCGCGCTGGTGCTGGAGGTCGTGGACGGCTCCGGGACGGCCGGCGGCCGCTACCTGCTGGAGGCCTCGCCCGACGGCGCTTCCTGTACGGCGACCACGCGCAGCGCCGATCTCACGCTGGACGTGCGGGACTTGGCGACGCTGTGGCTCGGGGACGAGTCGGTGGCGCGGCTGACGGCGCTGGGGCGGGTCCGGGAAGAACGAGCGGGCGCCGGCCGGGGGGCCGACGCCCTGCTGCGTACGCCCAGGCGCCCTTGGTGCCTGGACATGTTCTGAGGTCTCCTGTCCGTCGACGACCGCTGACTGTTCATCCGTAGCTGTGCTCTTCAGTTGTGGCTGTACTGGTGAGGCTCTTCAGTTGTCGGTGTTCAGTTGTGGCTGTGCAGACCGACCGGGCTCCCGGCTCCCCTCCGGAAGGGAGCCCGATCAGCCGGATCCTGGGCCCGTGGGACGGGCGTCATCCGGACGGGGTCGTCTGGATGTGGTCATCCGGACCGGGTCATCCTGATTGGGCGAGCAGCATCACGAGGATGACCGCTCCGATGCCGCCGATCGCGACGTTCTTGGCCTTGACGCCGACGGTCAGCGCGACGAACGCCACGATGCCCATCGCGCCCCACTTCCACTGAACGAGCGCCTCGAAGCCGACGGCGAGGGCGGCGATGGCGACGGCGATGAACGGCATGACGGTCCCCCTTCGGGACGGTCCCCCTCGGGACGGTGGCCCCTGTCGACCGCCGACTTGGCCAACCTTGTGAAGTTTTGACCATGTTTCTCAAGGTTGCTCAAGTTGGCGACCAACTTCACTGTACTTATCTCCGCTTGGAAGCGGCTCATAACCACCTTTCATTGAACTGCCTAAAGATGGCGGGAAGTTGTAGGGTTTGGCCGTGGACCCGAAACACGCCTCCGTCAATGGACGGAAGAGGTCACAGCGGCCACAGAAGTCCCATCACGAGGTGGCCGACGAGCTCCGCGCCCGGATCCGGTCCGGCACGCTGCGGGCAGGTCAGCGCATGCCCACACAGGCGCGGCTGGCCGACGAGTTCGGGGTGGAGCGCGGGGTCGTACGCCAGGCGCTGTACGTCCTGCAGGCGGAGCACCTGCTCACCAACGTGTCCAAGGGAAGCCCGGCGACCGTCGCCCCCGACCTGGGCGCGGGCCGGGCGTTCAACGGCCTCGGAGCCGTCCCGCAGCCCACCACCGTCGCCCTCGGCCCCCGCATCGCCGCCGCCTTCGCGGCCCCGCACGTCGAGATAGACGCTCTGTGCCTGACCTCGGTCTCCCTCAACCTCGCCATCGGCGAGGGACTGCGCCAGATCCACGCCGGACGACTGAATCCGGCCAAGGTCGACGTGCGGGTCCTGCTGCCGGGCCGGGATATCGACCTCGCCTTCCCGGTGCCGGTGGAGGGCCGCGGCGAGGACGACCCGGTCCATGAGCGCTGGCTGGCCCAGCGCAACGCACAGGGGCAGGTCCTCAAGCACAACCTGCTGGCCCTGCGCACCACGCACGGCATCGACGTACGGGTCTCCTTCCGCGCCCTGCCGTTCACCCCGCCCGTCAAGCTCTACCTGCTGAACGGCACGGAGGCGCTCTTCGCGTACTACACACTGACCCGCAGCAAGCAGCAGATCGACCAGGAGCATCTGGAGCTGTACGACTCCGAGGGCACGCAGTCGATGCTGTTCCCTTTCGAGCAGGGCGCCGGCCTGCGGGACACGACCTTCGTGGAGCAGTCCCACCTGTGGTTCAACGCACTGTGGGAGACGATCAGTTCGGAGCTTGCGCTCACGAGCTGACGTCTCCCACAGGGGCTTACGGGCGCGCTGTTCCCTCACAGGGCCGGTCCCGCGACCAGCAGGGCGAGCACGACCGCCCCGGTCGAACTGATCGCGGGGTTCTTGGCCTTGAGACCGATGGTGAGCAGCAGCATCCCGATGATGCCGCTGGCGCCGTACTTCCACTGCAGGGTCTGCTCGACGCCGACGACGAAGACGGCGGAGAGGAGGGCAAGGGCCGGCATGGTGGTTCCCCCTTCGGGCTTCGGGGCGGGCGAGGCGGGTGAGGAGGCAAACGTTCCGCCAACTCAACCAAGTTGGCAACCAACTCTGACTATGTTGTCCCCACTTGGTTATGGTTGATAAACAACTTCGGAACAACTCCCCATAGATGGATTGGAGTTGTAACGTTTGGTCGTGACCCAGGAGAACGTGGCAGTGAACGGCAGCAGAAAGCTCTCGCCCCAGGAAATCGCTGACACCCTGCGAGAACGCATCCGCGTGGGCGACCTCAAGGCCGGCGACCGCCTCCCCACCCAGGCCGAACTCGCGGAGGAGTTCGGAGTGGAACGGGGAACGGTCCGCCAGGCGCTGCGCGCGCTCCAGGAGGACGGGTTGCTCAGCAATGTGAGCAAGGGGAGCCCGCCGCGGATCGCGGAGCGGACACCCGCGCTGTCGGGGGAGCCTCAGCCGACGATGGTGGCCCTGGCCCCCCGCCTCACGGAGGCGTTCGCCGCCCCGCACGTCCGCATCGACGCCGCGTGCCTGACCGCGGAGTCCCTGATGGTGGCCCTGAGCGAACCGGTCCGCCTCATCCACGAGGGCCGGATCCACCCCGAGTCCATCGAGGTCCGCATCCTGCTCCCGTCCCGCGACATCAACCTGGCTTTCCCGGTCCCGGTCGAGGCCCCCGACGACGACAACCCGGTCCACCAGCGCTGGCTGGAGATGCGCAACGCCCAGGGCCACGTCCTGCGCCACAACCTCCGCGCCCTGCGCCATTCCCACGGCATCGACGTCCAGGTCACGTTCCGAGCACTGCCGTTCACGCCACCGGTGAAGCTGTATCTGCTGAACGAGTCGGAGGCGTTGATCGCGTACTACATGGTGTCGCGCCGGGAGGAGCCGACCGACGCGGGAGTCCTGGACATGTACGACGTCCTGGGCACGGAGTCGCTGCTGTTCTCCTTCGAGAGCGGCGCCGGTGAACGGGACGCGTCGTTCGTCGACCAGTCGCAGAAGTGGTTCAACGCCCTCTGGGAAACCATCACGACTGACCTGACACTCTCTTAGTGACTCCTGATACGACGCACACTGGACCGGTGGCAGCAGAGAAAGCACAACTCTCATCACTGGTCGCCTCCGCCCGATACGTGCTCTGGGACCTTGACGGACCGATCTGCCGGCTGTTCGCTGGGTATCCGGCGCATGAGATCGCCGGTGAACTCGTCAACAAGATAGATCTGTTGGGCATGGGTGCCCTGCTCACCGAGCAGGAACGATCCAGCAATGACCCCCAGGAAGCCTTGCGTGGCGTTCATGAGCGTCACCGGGGAAGCGATCTGGTCCTTGAGCTGGAGGAGTGGCTCACCCGGCGTGAACTGGCGGCCGTTCCCAAAGCAAGGCCCACGCCGTACGCCGACCCTGTGATCAGGACGTGGTCGTCCCTCGGGGTCAGGTTCGCGATCACCACCAACAACGCTGCCGCTGCGGCAGAGGCTTACATCGGGACCCGTCGGCTGAAGGACTGCTTCCCGTACGTCTACGGCCGCACATCGAACCTCGACCAGATGAAGCCGAACCCGTACTGCCTGGAAGAGGCGATCAAGGCCATGGGGGCGGTTCCGGCGGCCACGCTGATGATCGGCGACGCGGCGACCGACCTCGAGGCCGCGCGCCAGGCGGGAGTTGAGTTCCTGGGCTACGCGCGTAATGAGGACAAGGAGAGGACGCTGAGGGAGGCGGGCGCTGAGGTGGTGGTGCGCTCGCTGGACGAGGTGCTCGTCGTCCTGCGCAAGCGGCCCTGAGGTCGGTACGGTCGCGGAGTGAGTGATGAGCGTGGCAAGGGAGTTGCCATCCTGGCGACGCTGCGGTCCCGTATCGCCGAGGGCGACTACCGGCCGGGGCACAACCTGCCCCCGCAGCGTGCTCTCGCCGAGGAGTTCGGCGTCTCGCGCGACACGATCCAGCGTGTCCTGGAGGAGTTGAAGACCGAGGGCTGGATCGAGTCCCGCCAGGGCAGTGGATCGAGGGTTCGAGCGACGCCTCCGATCCATGTAGCGACGCAGCCGAAGGTGCCACCGGGCCGCATCGCGCTCGGCCCCTTCGTCGCCCGCGCCTTCGCCCAACCGGTCGTGGAACTGGACGTCTTCACCTTCACGTCGGAGAGCCTCGACACCCACATGCGCGTTCAGGCAGAGGCGATCCGCAACGCGCAGGTTCCTGCCCCGGAACGCATCGCGCTGCGGATACTGCTGCCGTCCGACGAGATCGAGTTGCCGTATCCACGAGCCAGGGTGCCCAAGGACGTTTCCGCGACCGCCGATGTGCGGCAGCGGGACCAGCTCCTTCAGGCCCGGATCCGCGAAATCATCCGGCGCCACACTTCCTCGCTGCGTAACGCCCTGCGCAACCTCAAGACGGACGGGCTGGTGCGCGAGGTGGACGTGAAGGTCCTGGAGGTGCCGCTCGCCCCGACCCACAAGCTGTATCTGCGGCGTGGTGTGGAAGGGCTCCTGGGCCCGTACAAGATCGTGGAGCGCACGATCCTGATGGACGACGACACCGAGATCGATGCCTGGGACGTCCTGGGACTCGGCTCGACGCTGATACGGCTCGTGCATGACGAGGGCGATCCCAGTGCCGTCGGCTCCGTGTTCATGCAGAGCTGGCAGGAGTGGTTCGACTCCTGCTGGCACCGTTACGAATCGTCGTGACATCCCCGCCCTCTTTCAGCCCAGTGGACTGGTTGTCGTAAATTGGTTGTCCCCGGCCGAACAGATCGCTAATCGGCCAGGTACTTGTTTGCTGCCTGACGGTCGGCGGTAGGGTCCACTTGTGGGTACCGGTAGTGCAGTGGATGAAGGCGGCCGGAAGTTCCAGGAGTTGAAGAGCGCCCTGCTCGCGGAGATCACCGAGGGCGAGTACGACGAGGGAACCCTGCTGCCGTCGCAGCGCGAGCTCGCGACGCGGTATGACGTGTCCCGCGACACGGTTCAGCGCGTGCTCGTCGTCCTGGCCGACGAGGGCTGGATCGAGTCACGCCAGGGCCGGGGATCGGTCGTGCTGCGTACGCAGACCGTCGGGTCGAGCGCCCGCGAGAACGCTGCCGTACGGCGCGTGACGCTGGGCCCGCTCATCGCCGCTGCGTTCAGGGCGAAGGACGTCTCGCTCGACGTGTTCACCCTCACGTCAGAGGTCCTCTACACCCATGTACGGGTGCAGGAGGAACTCATCCGGGCCCGCGAGATCAGGCCGGGGAAGATCACCATTCGCATGCTGGTGCCGGACGACGACCTGCCCATGCCCTTCCCTTACGCCCCGGGTTCCCCGGACGATGACAGGCCGCAACAGCATCTTCGGGACATCAGGAAGTACCACACGGACAACCTCGTCCGCCGCCTCGGCGAGCTTGCCAGGGACACTCCCGGACTGACCGCTACGGTCGAGATCCGCCGAGTCCCTCTCGTGCCGTACTCGAAGCTGTACATCTTCAATGATGCCGAAGTGGTGACAGGGCCCTACGTGCCGTCCGAGCGGCCCATAACCCTCGACGACGGAACCACTCTGGACGTCGTCGACGTCATGGGCTTCGACTCCACGCTGACGCACTGCGCCAAGGATGCCGACCCGGACTCCCAGGACTCGCTGATCGTGAGTAGTTGGCGGAACTGGTTCGACAAGACGTGGCAGCTGCTCGCGACGTAACGGAGCGGGCACGGGGACGTTAAAAACTTCGGCACGTCCCAGACATGTCCGACAGGTCTCCTTCCAATGGGTGCAACAGGGCCATGCGAAGGGGCGCGCCCCGCTATCGTGTGCATCAATTTTCTTGGATGCGCATCCTTTTCGATGTTTAGAACTAGCGTTTCAGGAGCACGGGTGGCGATCGGGGCTTGGCCTGACCGCGGGGGCGAAGTCCGGGATGCCGTGGTTTCGGCGTTTCGCCGGAATGGATTCGGTACCGATATCTACGCGGGAGCGTCCGCGCACGCCGGTCCAGGGATCGATGTGCTGGCCAGCACCTGTCCGCCCGAAAAGCCTGTCGACGCCGTGGTCGTCGACGCACTGACCCGGTTCCTCACGCGTCTGACCCTCGTGCGCAAGGACGCACTGCCCCCGCTGCCGGCCGAATGGCCCCGCAATGAGAGGGACAGCCGGGCCTATCTGGGCACGCTCGTACGGCAGGCGAAACAGCGCATGCTCGCCCCCAACTGGACCGAGATTGGTGGGCTGTTCGCTGTGCTCGGCGTGCCCGGTGATGCGCTGGTCCGGTTCGCCGAGCAGGTTCCCGCCATGTCCCGCCGTCCTTACGGCCTGTTGCTGACGAACCTCACCCGGGACAACGCGATCGTCCTGGAGGGACCCAAGCTCTCGATGGACGCCCTCGACTGGGCCTCGGCCTCCTACGGAGACCCGCTGCACGGTCTCGCCGCCCATGTGGTGCGGATGCGTTACCCCAAGGACCAAGAGGATGAGGTCGTCGACGCGTGGGTGCGCGGTATGCGGCGTACGAGGCCACTGGCTGTCAGTGGTCTCACCCGGGACCTTACGCACTACATCGGTTTCGAACGCATCCACGCCGCATACGACGACGTGATCCGCGCGGCGAAGTCTCTTGGCGACTCGATCGAAGGCGACCGGCTGACGGGGGCGGCCGTCGAGATCCATTCGGCGCTGGATCACGCCGCCGACCTGCTCGGCATGTCCGAGGTCCCGACCGAGAAGGAGATCGCGGACGCCCTGTTCCGTTGGCAGGCGGCGCGTATCGCGCGGAAGGCCGCCAAGTTGCCGGACACCTTGTTCCGGTGGCGGCGCGACGATCGTGTCCCTGAGCGGGCCGACTTCCCGCCGGACCTAGTGCGCCGCGCGCTCGCGGTGGAGGGGATCGGCCCGGCCGACCTGGTCTTCCGCGGTACGGCCCACCTCAACACCGTCGTCCGAGTGGAGGGTTATCCGGACCCCATCGTGGTCCGTCGTGAAACCGCGGCCGCTCCGCGCCGTGAACAGGGGCTTCTCCCGGAACACGCCGTGCTTCAGGTCATCGAGCGGTCCAAGGCGCCGATTCGGGCGCCGCGCATCCTGGCGCTGGGTTACGACGACTGTGGACGCCACTTCGCGATCCACACCTACGAGGGCCCCGAGGGCCGGCCTCCCCAGCATCCCGTGGACGGACTGCTGCCGGCCGAGGCGGACGAACTCGTCGACGAACTCGCCGCGCTCGCGCGGGTGGACCATTCGTCCCTGCCGTTCGAGGAGCCTGAGCACGGCTTCTACCACTGGCTGACCGCACGGCTCGCCGCCTTCGTGGACGAACTCCCCGCCGAGACCCTGCGGGCCGCCGAACAGCGAGGGCTGCCGAACGGTGACGTCCTTCGATGGGCCCTCGGCCGCTACGAATTGACCGGCCGTACTCCAGTCCTGCTGCACGGCGACCTCAATCCCTGGAACCTTGTGCGGGCTGGACGCCGGGGCGGGCTGACGATCATCGACTGGGAGATGGGGATGATCGGCGACCCTCTCTACGATCTCGTGCGTCACCTGCATCTCACGCCCACCCGGACGGAGATGCGGATGCGCATGTTCGACCGTTGGAGCAGGAAGCTTCCTTCGGAGTGCGTGGCGGGGTGGGAGGAAGACTGGCGGGTCTACCGCTGGATCGAGCAGATCCGCTCGGCCTACGTCGATCTCGACCGGATGACTACGGGCGCAGCACTGGACACCCCGAACGTACGCCGGGCCGTCGACGCGTACGAGATGACCCTCTCCGCAGCTACGGGATCTCTGGGCCTGCGTCGGCGCGCGGTACCCAAGGCACCGTCCTCCCTCAAGGCGTCCTGACCTCAGTCCGTCCGCACAGCAATGCGTAGGCTCCCCCCATGACCCACCCCGGCCTCCGCGAACGCAAGAAGCGGCAGACGTACGAGACCGTCTCCGAGATCGCCATCCGGCTGTTCCTGGAGAAGGGGTTCGACGCCGTCTCCGTCGCTGAGATCGCCGCCGCTGCCGGGATCTCCAAGCCCACCCTCTTCCGGTATTTCCCGGCCAAGGAGGACCTCGTCCTGCATCGGATCGCCGATCACGAGGACGAGGCCGCGCGGGTCGTGGTGGAGTCGGGGGAGGCGCCTCTTGTCGCCCTGCGCCGGCACTTCCTCGACGGGCTGGAGCGGGCGGACCCCGTCACCGGGCTCAGTGATCACCCGCAGGTGCTCGCCTTTCATCGGCTTCTCTACGGCACCCCCTCCCTCGTCGCCCGGGCTCACGGGCATCTGGAGCGGCAGGAGGCCGCGCTCGCCGAGGTGCTCGGTGGGGATCTGGACGCTCGGCTCGCCGCGGGGCAGATCGTCGCCGTGCGGCGGGTGCTCGCTCTGGAGAACTGGCGGCGGATCGCCGAGGGGGAGCCGATCGAGGAGGTCCGCGTGGACGCCGTGGCCGCGGCCGAGCGGGCGTTCGAGATGCTGGCGGGTGCGCTGCCCTGGCTGGCCGAAGAGAAATGAAGCCGGGTGCTGGCCCAGCAAGATGGAGCTGGGTGCTGGCCCAAGCAAGATGAAGTCGGGTGCCGGTCGAAGCAAAATGAAGCCGGGTTAAAAAGTTAACTCGGTTGTGTTTTTTCGCGTACGCTCGCCCCCATGACCTCAGCCGACCCCGCCCTGAAAGAGTCCCTGTACCGCGAGCGCGTCCACCACGACCGCTGCCGCGCCGCCCTCGCCGCCATGGTCGACGGCGCCCAGGAGCAGGTCGTCGTCGGTGAGGACGTCTCCGCCTCCGGGGCCGACGCCGAGGTCCTCGGGTACCGGCTGCGCAGTCAGGCCAAGGAGATGCGGGAGCTCCCCGAAGGGCCCCTGTTCTTCGGCAGGTTGGACTTCGACCGCGGTGACCACAGCGGGCAGAGCTACCACCTCGGGCGGCTGCGGATCACCGAGCATCCCGCCGCCCCGCCGCTCGTCGTCGACTGGCGGGCCCCCGTCGCCCGCGCCTTCTACCAGGCGAGCGTCCAGGATCCGCAGGGCGTCGCCGTGCGGCGGCGGTTCGGGTGGGCCGCGGGGAGTGCGGGGGACTCCGCCGACCTCACCGGGCTGGAGGACGAGCACCTGGGCGAGGGGGAGTCGGGGCCCAGCGCCATCGTCACCCGCGAGATCGAGCGGCCCCGCGTCGGACCCATGCGGGACATCGCCGCGACCATCCAGCCCGAGCAGGACGATCTCGTACGAGGCGACCTCGCCGTCTCCGTGTGCGTCCAGGGCGCCCCCGGGACCGGCAAGACCGCCGTCGGGCTGCACCGGGCCGCCTATCTGCTCTACACCCACCCACAGCGGATGCGGCGCGGCGGCCTTCTCGTCCTCGGCCCCAACCGGACCTTCCTCTCCTACATCTCCCAGGTCCTGCCCGCGCTCGGCGAGACCGGGGTACGGCAGTCCACGCTCCAGGACGAGATCGCCCGCCATCCGGTCACGGGCACCGATCCCCGCCCGACCGCCGTCCTCAAGCACGATCCCCGGATGGCGGAGGTGCTGCGCCGGGCGCTGTACGCGCGCGTGTCGACCACACCGGTCAACTCCCTTGAGATCAAGGACGGTTCGTATCACTGGAGAGTCGGCGCCGGTGAACTCGCGCGGATCGTGGCGGACGTACGGGAGGAGGCGCCGCCGTACGGCATCGGGCGGGAGCGGGTGCGCGGGCGGGTGGTGCGCGGTGTGCAGGTGCAGGCCGAGCGGCGGGCCGGGCCGCAGAGCGGGGCCTGGGTGCAGCGAGTGTCGCGGTCCCGGGCGGTCGGGGCATTCCTCGATGTCGTATGGCCGAAGGTGCGGCCCGAGGAACTGCTGGCCGAACTCCTCACGGACCGGCGTGCGTTGGCGGCCGCGGCCGATGGGTTGTTCGACGACGGTGAGCAGGGGGCGCTGATGTGGGGCGCACCGCCGCGGTCGTGGAAGTCGGCGCGCTGGTCGGCCGCCGATCTGGTGCTGCTCGACGAGGTCGCCGGGCTCGTGGAGCATCCCGAGGGGTACGGCCATCTCGTCGTCGACGAGGCCCAGGATCTGTCTCCGATGGAGTGCCGGGCCATCGCGCGCCGGGCTCGTTTCGGATCGTTGACCGTCCTCGGCGATCTGGCGCAGGGCACCACGCCGTGGGCGGCCCGCTCCTGGCACACCGTCCTCGCCCATCTCGGCAAGCCGGACGCGGCCGTCGTACCGCTGACCCTCGGCTTCCGTGTGCCGCGGGCCGTCGTAGGGCTCGCCAACCGGCTCCTGGAGCGGCTGGACGTGGATGTGCCGGCCGGGCGATCGCTGCGCCAGGACGGGGAGTTGCGGATGCGCCGGGTGGCGGGCGCGGGCGCGTTGGCGGGGGAGGTTGTGGCGGCCGTACGGGACGCGCTCGCGCACGACGGGTCCGTGGGGGTCGTCGCGGCCGACGAGCACGTGGACGTCGTACGGCTGGCCCTCAACGCGGCCGGGATCCCCGCCGCCGGGCCGGACGAACTCGGGGCGCGGGTGAGCGTCGTACCGGCCGCTGTGGTCAAGGGACTTGAGTACGACCATGTGGTGGCCGTCGAGCCCGCGGCGATCGCGGAGGCGGAGGAGCGCGGGCTGCACCGGCTGTATGTCGTGCTGACCCGGGCGGTGTCGCGGCTGGAGGTGGTGCACGGGCGGCCGCTGCCGTTCTGAGTCCGTTGCCGTCCCAAGAGGGCGGCGGCCGCCCGCACCGACGGGTCAGGCGGCCGTTCCAGGGGCGCGGCCACCGCTCCGACGCGTCAGGCGCCGCTGTCGAGGAGCGGGAGCAACTGCTCCTCCTCGTACGTCAGATGAGCCTCCAGCTCGGTGGTCAGGCGGTCGACCTCGGTGCGGATGGAAGCGGGGTCCGGGTCCGGTTCGGTGAGTGCCTTGCGCAACTCCGCCACCAGGGACGCGATGTGCTCGTGCTCCGCGCGCAGCCGGTCGAGGGCGGGCGCCGCCTCGGGGTGGCGGTCGGCCAGGAAGGGGAACATGCCCAGGTCCTCGCCGGTGTGGTGGTGGTGCAGGCCCTGGCAGAACGTCAGGCAGTTCACGCGGAGTTGGGCACCGAGCGTGGAGCCTCCGGTGGTCATCTCGCGGCGGATCAGGGCGAGTTCGCGGCGGAAGACGTCGTGGACGAGCCTGATGGCCTCGCCCGGGGAGTCCGCGTTGATGTTCGGTGGTCCCGGGCGGGCGATCTCGTGCAGGGCGACCACGGGGAGGAGCCGGTCGGTCTTCTCCTGGTAGGTCGCCCAGCCGCGGTCCGCCTCCACGGCCCGCGCGAAGGCCCGGTCCCGCTCCTCGCCGGTCAGGACGACGGCCCGCGCCTCGTAGGTGAACACCCCGCTCTCCACGGTGACATGCGGGTCGGCCTGAAGGTTTCGGTACCAGTCGGGGTGGCGGGGCGAGCCGCCCGCCGAGGCGATCACGAGGATGCGGTCGCCGCCGTCGGGGAGGTAGCCGAGGGGGGTGGTGTGCGGGGTTCCGGTGCGGGCGCCGGTGGTGGTGAGCAGGATCAGACGGCCGCCCTCGAAGGGGCCGCCGACCTGGCCGTGGTGCGCGCGGAACTCGTCGATGATCCGCCGGTTGAAGTCGTGGAAAGGGTGGGTCGGGTGGGGCACTCTGTCTGCTTTCTCTGGTCTCCGGTCGTTTCCTGTCATTCCTGGACGACTCAGAGAAAGCGGCGGGCCCCTGGCCCTCCCCGGCCTCACTCAGAGGCCGGGCACCCAATTCGCTCACGGCACATGGCCGACCCGGCAGTCATGTGCCGCACGGTAACGTCCGGCGCATGATCGAGACCACCGAGTTTGCGGACATTCCCACGACCACACTGGCCGATCTGCTCGGTCGTGACCAGGTCATGGACATCGGGATCAGGCCCTTGTGGGGGCCGGTGCCGAGGATCGCCGGGGCGGCCTTCACCGTACGGTGCCCTCCTGGCGACAACCTGATGCTGCACGCGGCGATCCACCGGGCGCCGGCCGGCTCGGTGATCGTGGTGGAGTCCGGCGACCTCGACTACGCGCTGGCCGGCGGGAACGTCTGCGCGGTGGCCCAGCGCCGGGGGATCGCCGGGTTCGTGGCCGACGGGCTGATCCGCGACCTGGCCGAGGTGCGGGAGGCCGGCTTCCCGGTGTTCGCGCGGGGCGTCATCCCGATCCCGGGCACGAAGAAGGCCGTACTGCCGCTGGGTGGGCCGGTGCGGTGTGGTGGGGTGCGGGTCGAGGCGGGGGACGTGGTGGTCGCCGACGAGGAGGGCGTCGTGGCCGTGCCCGCCGCGCGCCGGACCGAGACCCTGACCGCCGCCCGCGCCAAGCTGACGAAGGAGGCGGCGGAGACGCCGGCCCAGTGGGAGACGGCGCATCGGGCGCGCATCGAGGAACTCCTCGCGGCGGGCGGGTTCGAGGACTGAGCGCGGTGTTGCTGTTCTTGGACGTGGACGGGACGTTGCTGCCGTTCGGGGCGGCGGGGCCGTATCCGGTGTACGCACCGGCCTTCCCGCTCCCCGCGGCCGCCGCCGAACACCCCTTGCTGTCCCGTGTCGACCCGGCGCTCGGCGCGCGCCTTGCGTCGCTCGGGTGCGAGTTGGTGTGGGCCACGACCTGGATGGACGATGCGAACACCTGCCTCGCGCCCTGGCTCGGACTGCCTCAACTGCCGCTGGTGGACTGGCCGGACGCGGACGACGAGGGCCGGAGCGGGCTGCACTGGAAGACCCGGCCCCTTGTCTCCTGGGCGGCCGGCCGGCCCTTCGTCTGGGTCGACGACGAGATCACCGAGGCCGATCGGGTGTGGGTGGCGGGGCATCATCCCGGGCGGGCTCTTCTGCGCCGAGTGGATGCACAACGGGGGCTGACCGACAGGGACTTCGCCGTCTTGGAGGAGTGGATCGGGCGGTGACGGCCGAGGGATAGCGGGTGGTCCGGTGTGACAGCCGAGGGATAGCGGGTGGTCCGGTGTGACGGCCGGGGGATAGCGGGTGGTCCGGGGTGGTGGTCGGGGGCCGTCGGGTGGTCCGGGGGGATGGTCAGGGGACATCGGGTGGTCCGGGGGGATGGGCAGGAGACATCGGGTGGTCCCGCGTGATGGTCGGCTGATATCGGCTGGCCCGCCCGGTGCTCTCGGCCTACCGTCGCCCCCATGGCTGACGAAGGGTTCACCGATCCGCGGCTGGCCGCTGTCTACGATCCGCTCGATCCCGATCGCCGGGATCTCGACGCGTACGTCGGGATGGTGGCGGAGTTCGGGGCTCGGCGGGTGCTGGATGTCGGTTGTGGGACGGGGGTGTTCGCGTTGCTGCTGGCCGAGCGGGAGGTCGAGGTCGTCGGGGTCGATCCGGCGTCGGCTTCGCTGGACGTGGCACGGGGGAAGCCCGGTACGGAGCGGGTGCGCTGGATCCACGGGGACGCGACCGGACTGCCCCCGCTGCGCGTCGACCTGGTGACCATGACGGCCAACGTGGCGCAGCAGATCGTAGAAGCGGATGCCTGGCGAGGGACCCTGCGGGGCGCGCATGCGGCACTACGGTCCGGTGGGCGGCTGGTGTTCGAGACGCGGGACCCGGCGCGGCGGGCCTGGGAGGAGTGGAACCGGGAGGCGTCGTACGCCGTGACGGACGTGGCCGGTGTCGGGACGGTGGAGAGCTGGGTCGATGTCACGGGCGTGGAGGGGCAGTTGGTGTCCTTCCGGTGGACCTATGTGTTCGCCGCGGACGGGCGGACGCTGACCTCGGATTCGACCCTGCGCTTCCGGGAGCGGGCGGAGATCGAGGCGGACCTGGTCGCGCAGGGGTTCGTGGTGCAGGACGTACGGGACGCGCCGGACCGGCCGGGCAAGGAGTTCGTGTTCGTGGCGGGGCGGGAACCTGGCAGCAGGTAGGCGGGGAGCACGGAGGTGAGCCGCGGGAGGGTCTGCCAGGCACCCGGGATTCCTCAGCGTTGGAGGCTTGGCGGTAGGGCGACCCACCGGTGCGGGGTGCGGAGGTCGACCGCGTCTCGGCCGGCGGTGATGTTCAGGCCCGCGGCGGCGCAGCAGTAGGCGAGGACGTCGGCGCCGTAGGGGAACGCGTGCTTGCGCTGCCAGAAACGGAACGTCCAGTACGCCTCCGGGTCCGAGTCGTGCGGCCCTGTGTGGATCTCGCCGCCCGCGACGATCTCGCCGTCACGGGCGAGGGCGCCGAACGTCCCGCCCTTGGGGTTGAAGTACACCCCGTAGGCCGAGGTGCCCGCCGATATCGCGCGCAGCACCGCGTCGTCGCTGGGCATGTACCCGTCCTGGGCGATGACGCAGCCGCCCGGGGCGCCGGCCACGCCGCTGACGCCCACGTAGCGCAGGGACTCGTCGTAGTCCATCGGGTCGAAGGGCGCGTGGTCGCGGTCGGCGCGCGGGCAATGGGCGGGGTCGGCGCCGAGCCGTCGTATCAACTCGTCCTCGTCCAGGCCCTGTACGAAGCAGACGCCAAGCCCTTCGGTCCACAGCGGCTCGGTGCCGAATGCGGCGATCAGGGCGTCCGCGGCCTCCTGGGCGGCGACCTCCTGCGGAGGCAGCTCGACCGCGCCGGGCAGGTCCCGGACGAGCGGCGCGAGCGGGGTGGTCAGCAGCAGTCGGCCCGGTGACCAGGGTGGCGCCTGCGGTGTCCATACGTCCGCCCCGGCGTCGATCAGCGCGCGCACCGTGTCCTCGTCCATGCTGTGGACGGCGTACCAGAGGGGGGTGTGGTCGTCGTGGTCGCGTATGTCGACGTCCGTGACGTGGGGGAGGAGCGCGCTCACCGCTTCCGCCGAGCCCTGTTCCGCGGTGAGGTGGAGCGGGGCGGTGCCTTGCCATCCGACGGTGGCCTCGGGTGGGGCGCCGCCCGCCAGCCGGGCTCGGATCAGGGCCGGGTCACCCCAGTCGCGGTAGCCGATTCCCTTCCAGTCGGCCTGGGGCACATAGCGCAGGCGGGCCTCCTCCTCGCGCTGCCGGGCCTCGCGTTGGCGTCTGTTGAGGGGTGGTGCCAGGAGCGCCGGGGGCCCGCTCACCTCCATGGTCGTGAACGTGGTCAGCGCGTCTTCCCGATCCGGGGGTTCGAGGTCGGGCCAGACCTCGTGGGCCTTTCGGGACGCGGCGAGGAGCGCGGCCGTGTCGACGGGGGTACGGGTCTCGGGTACGCCTTCGTCCGGCCACTCGACCACCAACTGCGTGTCCCCCGGGGGTGGGAGCTCCGGCAGATACAGGTCCACGTCGGTCTTGAAGAGCGACCTGCGGGAGTGATGCAGGCCCGGATCCAACGGGATCAGCCCTACGGCCTGCTCGGTCGCCGCCTGCCTGGGCAGGCCGTCGGGGCCGGTGTACTCGATCCCCCGCATCACGGTGCCGTCCAGCGAGGTCACCCGGCGTCCGTCGGAGAACAGCAGCCCCACGCGGAGTCCGGACTGGCGCCTTGGGCCCCCGCTCTGCCTGCGGACCCTGCGGAACACCGACAGATGCAGGGTGACCGACCGGGGCCACACGGACCACCCCGTCACCACCACCCGCGTCTCCGCCCCCACCCCGACCACGTCGAGCTGCGGCACCAGCGCGGGCGCGAACCGGTCGACGGGCGGCACATACCGCCCTTCGTCCTCCCCGGCCGGCCCTAACCACGCCATCACGCCCCGCTCGCCGGCCGGCTCCTCAGCGAGAACCAGATCATCGAAGAAACCCATACGCAGAGCGTTGCACGGGCCACTGACAGTGCGGGTGGTGCGAGGTCGGTGGTGGGGCGATCGGGGGCGGGGGAGGGAGGCTGGATGCCGCCCAGGCTCTCCGGGGCTCCCCGGCTCCGAAGGGGCCCTGGGGGGAACCCCGAGCGTCTCCGGGAAGGTCGAGCAGCCGCCCGTACGGTGCGTTGCGATGGAGGACCGCCGTTCTCGCGAGCCGCGCGAAGACTCCCCATGTACGTCAGGGACGAGCGGATGCCCGGCGGACGAGCGCGGTGCGATCGGGCGCGAGAAGGTGTGGCAGCAGGGCTTCCAGGGCTGCGGCGAAGGCTCGGACGCGAAGTTCGGCCAGCCTGGCGCCGTCCGCGTGGCTGGGCAGGTGATTGACGGCTCCGAGGCCGCACTCGGCATAGAGCTGGGCAATGTCCGCGTGGGCCTTGGGGCTGGAGTCTCCCAGGACACGGACGTCTGCGACGACTTCAGACTCTTTCTTCCAGCAGGAGTAGTAGATGGTGATCCGCAGGCCGTGACCGGCATAGAGGAAACCACCATCGACGTCGTCGGGTCCGGCAAATCGCTCCTCCGCCAGGAACCCGAAAATCTCCCGCCCGAGTCGGCGGACCGCTTCCTCCGGCGTCTCCCGTCGGCCCATCCGGCAATCGTCCGGCGGACCGGCCGCCACCGCCAGACCCAGAGCCCTCCGCTCCCCCCGACCCCCACGTGGCGTGGCGCACTTTTGCAAGCGGGTGCTTGCAATAGTTAGCGGGGGTGGGGCAAGGTAGACGCATGGCATCGCTCAACGTCGGCAATCTAGGTGAGTATCTGCGTGAACAGCGGCGCACCGCGCAGCTGTCGCTCAGGCAGCTCGCCGATGCCGCCGGGGTGTCGAATCCGTATCTGAGCCAGATCGAGCGCGGGCTGCGCAAGCCGAGCGCGGAGGTGTTGCAGCAGGTCGCCAAGGCCCTGCGGATCTCCGCCGAGACGCTGTACGTGCGAGCCGGCATCCTCGACGCCGAGCGGGACCGGGACGACGTGGAGACACGTGCGGTCATCCTCGCCGATCCCACGCTCAACGAGCGGCAGAAGCAGGTGCTGCTCCAGATCTACGAGTCCTTCCGCAAGGAGAACGGCTTCGAGATCGCCCCGGCGGACGCGGCCCCCGCGCAGAGCGACGGGCAGAGCGACAGTGCGGTCGATGCCCAGGAACACGCCCCGACGACCGACGGCAGCGACGCCGACCCGCACCAGACGGCCAGTTGAGTCAGGACACGGCTCGACAGCACGCCGCCAGGCACGCGGGACCCAAAACCCTCAGCAGAAAGCGACCCGGGAGGACCATCACCATGGCCATCACCGACGACATCCGCAAGGCCGTAAAGGACCCGACCCCGCTCTACTTCCTCGCCGGCGCCGGTGACCTGGCCTTCCAGGAGGCCAAGAAGGTGCCCGGCCTGGTGGAGCAGCTCCGCGCCGAGGCCCCGGCCCGGATCGAGGCCGTGCGCGGCACCGACCCGAAGGCGGTCCAGGAGAAGGCCCAGGCCCGTGCCAAGGAGGCCGGCGCCAAGGTCAAGGAGACCCAGGAGACCCTCCAGGCCAAGGTCGGCGAGTTCTTCACCAGCCTGGACGGGGACATCAAGAAGCTCGGCTCCACCCTCGACGCCGACCTCAAGAAGCTCGGTGAGTCCGCCCAGGACTTCGCCCTGCGCGGCGTGGGCGTGGCCGCCGAGTACGCCGTCAAGGCCCGTGAGACCTACGAGAAGGTCGCCGAGCACGGCGAGCAGGCCGTGAAGACCTGGCGCGGCGAGGCCGCCGAGGAGATCGAGGAACTGGCCATCGCGGTCGAGCCCAAGGCCGAGCCGGGCGAGATCAAGGTCGAGACCCCGGCCGCGAAGCCCGCCCCCGCCACGGCCGCCGCCCCCGCGCCGGCCCCCGCCAAGAAGACGGCCCCCGCCGCCAAGAAGACCACGCCGCGCAAGTCCACGGCGACGAAGAAGACCCCGCCCGCCAAGTAAGCACCAAGTACTTCAGGGCCACGGGCCGGGCACTTACCGAGTGCCCGGCCCGTTCTTCGGGTAGCTGACTCGCGGGAGCGGGTACGGTGACCGCGTAATGACGAGCCGAGTCGGGTGGTGGACGTTGTGCTGATGCAGGGGTTCGCAGGCTTCATGTGGCTGCTGAGCATGGCCCTGATCGTTTTCAGCGGTTTCGCGCTGTTCGACGCCGCCATCCGCCGCGAGGACGCCTACCGCGCGGCCGACAAGAAGACCAAGCCCTTCTGGCTGATCATCCTGGGGCTCGCCTTCGTGGTGAACCTGATCTTCAACATCCTGTCGTTCCTGCCGATCATCGGCCTCATCGCCACGATCGTGTACATGGTCGACGTACGCCCGGCGATCCGCGCCCTCCCGGGCGGCGGCCGCAGCGGCCGAGGCAGGGGTTCAAGTAGCGACGGCCCCTACGGCCCCTATAACGGAGGTCGCTAGAAGCGCCCCGTCAGGGGCGCGGGGCTGTGTCGATTTGCGGCTCCGCCGCGGGGCGCGACCAGCCACGAAGCACCCGCAGACGGCAAACGGCAGAACCCGCAACGGCGATGCTCGGCTAACCCTCCCGGTCGAGCAGCAACACCGCCACGTCGTCCGCCAACTCACCCCCATTGAGCGCCCGCACCTCATTCACCGCGGTCCGCAGCAGTTCCTCACCCCGCAACCCCTCGGAGAGCTGGCGGCGGATCATGGCCACCATCCCGTCCTGCCCGAGCCGCTCCCGCCCCTGACCGACATGCCCCTCGATCAGCCCGTCGGTGTAGAGCATCAGGCTCCACTCGGCGCCCAGCTCGACCTGCATCCGGGGCCATCGAGCGCCCGGCAGCAGTCCCAGCGCGGGCCCGTTGTTGTCGTACGGCAGCAGACGCGCGGGCCGGCCAGGCCGGGCCACCAGCGGTGCGGGGTGCCCGGCGAGACACAGTCCCGCCCGGCGCCCGTCCGGCGCGATGTCGACCGTGCACAGGGTCGCGAAGATCTCGTCGTCGGAGCGCTCGTGCTCCAGCACCTCCTGGAGCGTGCCGAGCAACTCGTCCCCGCACAGCCCCGCCAGGGTCAGCGCCCGCCAGGCGATGCGGAGCTCCACGCCGAGCGCCGCCTCGTCGGGGCCGTGCCCGCAGACGTCACCGATCATCGCGTGCACGGTCCCGTCGGGAGTCCGTACGACGTCGTAGAAGTCCCCGCCGAGCAGGGCCCGCGAGCGCCCCGGCCGGTATCGCGCGGCGAACCGCAGCGAGGAGCCCTCCAATAGCGGTGTGGGCAGCAGCCCGCGCTCCAGGCGCCGGTTCTCCTGCGCCCGCACCCGTCCCTCGGCGAGCCTGCGCTCTGCCGTGTCGGAACGTTTCCTCTCCACCGCGTACCGGATCGCCCGGCTCAGCAGCCGACCGTCCAGTTCGTCCCGGAAGAGGTAGTCCTGGGCGCCCACCCGTACCGCCTCCGCCCCGCGCTCCGCGTCTCCGGACGCGGTCAGCGCGAGGACCGCGTGCCGGGGTGCGAGCTCCAGGACATGACGGAGTACGGCGAGCTCGTCGTCGTCAGCGGTGCGGCCGGAGCCGGGCAGCGCGAGGTCGAGCAGGATGCAGTGCACGTCGTCGGTGAGCAGCCGCTCGGCCTCGGTGAGGTTGCGGGCGGTGCGCACGCGGATCGGCCTGCCGGCCGGGTCCAGGAGTTCGGGGACGACGGTGGAGCCGCCGGGATCGTCCTCGATCACCAGCAGGGTCAGTTGGGTGGCGGCGTTGTTGTCGACCGTGGCTTCCTTGCGCGGGGTGTCGTCCTTGGAGGGAACGTCCAGGGGTGCGGCCTGCGCCTGACCACTTTCCACGGCCGGGATCGCGCGCTGCCGCGGTATGGGTACGGGCATGGTCTCGGATTCCTTCCCTCCCCCCGAGGGCACGATGGGGCGAGGGGTCTCGATCCACCGACGGGGACCATAGCGGGTGCCGGGCCGGGAAAGGAATGGTGTGCGACACGCGGCTTGGCCGGTGGCCACTGTCATATGCCGCGTTCTGTACCGCAGTTGGACAGGTGACAGGTGTCGTGGGGATGACGAACGTCACGTTGGCGGAAGGTTTGCGGGGCCGTCAGGGGTGCGCCGCATCACATGACCGAGGTCTCACCAGGCCGTGGAGCGACGCTCACGCGTCCGGTCGCACCACGCCGAGGATCGGCATCGAGCCCGCGCCCGCCAGGGTCACCGTCCGTCCCGGGCGCGGGGCGTGCACGATCGCGCCCTCGCCGAGGTACATCGCCACATGGCTGGCGTCGTCGAAGTAGATGATGAGGTCGCCGGGCCGCATGTCCTTGATGTCGATGTGCTTGAGCTGCTTCCACTGCTCCTGCGAGGTGCGCGGAATCGGCTTGCCGGCGCTCGCCCAGGCCTGCGAGGTCATTCCGGAGCAGTCGAAGGCGTCCGGGCCCTCGGCGCCCCATTTGTACGGTTTGCCGATCTGGGCTGTCGCGAACCGGACGGCGATCTTGCCTGCCTCGCTGGCCTTGCCGTCGATCTCGTCGAGGATGCCCGAGTCCAGCCAGGCGCTCTGGGCCTTGTGGGCCGCCTCCTCCTCCAGCTCGGCGAGGCGCTCCTTCTCCCGCTCCTCCAGCTGGGATTCGAGCTGCTGGGCCGCCGCGATCTGCTGCTCGACCTTCCTCTTGGCCGCCGCCTTGGCCTTGCGGCCCGCCTCCAGCTTGGTCCACTGGGCCGAGGCGTCGTCGGCGTACTGCTTCAAGTCCTGCTGGGTCTGCGTCAGTTCGGCGATGAGGGCCTTGGTGGCGCGCTGGCCCTGGAGGACCCGGCCGGTCGCGTCCAGGAACTCCTGCGGGCTGTCGCTCAGCATCAGCTGCGCCTCGTCCGGCAGGCCGTTGCTGCGGTACTGGGCGGCGGCCGCGGCGCCCGCGCGGGCCTTCAACTGCCTGAGCCGCTCCTGGCCCTTCACGATCTTCTTGGCCAGCGCGACGATCTGGGCCGACTGCTGTTCGGCCTTCTCCTCGGCGGCGTTGTAGGCATCGGTGGCCACGGCCGCGTCGTGGTAGAGCGCGTCGAGGCGCTTGCGTACGGCCTCGATGTCCTTGTTGGTGACGGTGGTCGGTGCGGCCGTGGGGGAGGGGGCCGGGGTCGGACTCGGGGCGGCGAAGGCGGTGCCCGGTGCCGCGAGCACGACGACCGCGCCGATCACGGTCACGGCCGTAGCGATCAGACCGCGCTTGCCCGTCCCCATACCTGTGCCCCCAGAGCTGATTGACCGTCAGTAACTTACGGCGCTCGGGGGATCGTGCCACGTCAGGGCAGAAAGCGACAGAGGCAGGCCTTCACGGGCGTACCCCTGCGCGCATCTCCGCGCCTTCGCGTCTGTCGGTCCTTCCCCCACTCCCCGCCACCCGAAGACGATCTCCCCGACTCTGTGACGAACGACTCACCCAGATCGTTCCCGCCGCGCGGTGGTCCGGAGTTCACGTTCGACGCGCCCCCTGCTCCCCCGCCCCGGCTCACCCCCGCGGCGCCAACGCCCCCCAAGTCACCGTCACTTCCCCCTGCTGCCACCGCGAAGGTCCGTCCGTCAGCGGCCAGTCGGTGGAGAGGTGGCGGGCCGTTCGGATCCAGCGCTGGCGGGCGCCGTACGACGCGTAGGGGGCCGCCGCCGCCCACGCGCGGTCGAAGTCGTGGAGGAAGGCGTGCACCGGCTCGCCCGGGACGTTGCGGTGGATCAGTGCCTTCGGCAGCCGCTCGGCGAGGTCGGAAGGCCGTTCCAGGGACCCCAGCCGTGTCGCGAAGGTGACCGTCCGCGGGCCCTCGGGGCCGAGCGCGACCCACACGTGCCGGCGCCCGATCTCGTCGCAGGTCCCCTCGACGAGCAGTCCGCCACGGGAACCGTCCGAGGCCGGCGCGAGCCGCGCGCACAGGCGCTCCCACACGGCGGCCACCTCGGCCTCGTCGTACTGGCGCAGCACATTCGCCGCCCGGATCAGCAGGGGCCGTTCGCGCACCGGGATCTCGAATCCGCCGTGCCGGAAGAGGAGTCCGTCCCGTTCGTAGGGCAGGGCCGCCGCCACCCGTGCCGGTTCGATCTCGACGCCGACCACGCGCGTGCGTGGAGCGGCCTCCCGCAGTCGCGCGAGCAGTTCGACGGCCGTCCAGGGCGCGGCCCCGTACCCGAGGTCGACCGCGACCGGATCGGCGGCCCGGCGCAGCTCGGCGCCGTGGGTCGCGGCGATCCAGCGGTCCATGCGGCGCAGCCGGTTGGGGTTGGTCGTCCCGCGCGTGACCGTGCCCACGACGGGGGTCCCCGCGCTCGGGCGACGCCGAGAGTGGGGGTGGGAGGCGGCACGGGACGTCATGCCTACGAGGGTATGTGGCGGCTACGCGGCCGGGTGCCGGCGCCGGAGGGGCGCCGATCCGGTCGAGGGCCCCACAGCTCGCCGAATGTCTGTTGTCCGCACCCGGGGCAGGGGTACCCGACACCGAGGACCTCCATGACGCACCCCACTCTCGAACGGTTGACCGACACCCGGTAATGCCTCGGTAAAAACCGCCCCGCCCGGAATGGGAATGCATCCCTCCGGTGTTCGTCACCTTGGAGGGCGTCCCGCACCCTCTGAACGGCATGCCCGCAGCAAGGAGGAACGCCACGTGAGCCAGTACGTCAGCAGGCTCCAGCGTCGCTCTCCGGCCACGCCCGCGCGGCTGTGGCTGCCGCACCGCCGCCCCCGCCGCGTCGCCATGCTCTCCGTGCACACCTCACCGCTCCACCAGCCGGGCACCGGCGACGCGGGCGGCATGAACGTCTACATCGTCGAGCTCGCCCAGCGCCTCGCCGCGATCAACATCGAGGTCGAGATCTTCACGCGCGCGACCACGGGCGGTCTCCCTCCGACCGTCGAGATGGCCCCCGGCGTCCTCGTCCGCCACATCGACGCCGGCCCCTACGAGGGCCTCAACAAGGAGGACCTCCCCGCCCAGCTGTGCGCCTTCACCCACGGCGTGATGCAGGCGTGGGCCGGCCACCGCCCCGGCCACTACGACCTGGTCCACTCGCACTACTGGCTCTCCGGCCACGTGGGCTGGCTCGCCGCCCAGCGCTGGGGCACCCCCCTTGTGCACGCCATGCACACCATGGCCAAGGTCAAGAACGCCAACCTCGCCGACGGCGACACCCCCGAGCCCGCCGCCCGCGTCATCGGCGAGACCCAGATCGTCGCCGCCGCCGACCGCCTCATCGCGAACACCGCCGAGGAGCGCGAGGAACTCGTCCACCACTACGCGGCCGACCCCGCCAAGGTCGCCGTCGTGCACCCCGGCGTGAACCTCGACCGCTTCCGCCCGGCGGACGGCCGCGCGGCGGCCAGGGCCCGTCTCGGCCTGCCCCAGGACGCCCTGATCCCCCTCTTCGCGGGCCGCATCCAGCCCCTGAAGGCCCCCGACGTCCTGCTGCGCGCGGTGGCGGTCCTCCTCGACCAGCGCCCCGACCTGCGCTCCCGCATCCTCGTCCCGATCGTCGGCGGCCTCAGCGGCAGCGGCCTCGCCAAGCCGGAGGGCCTGCAGAAGCTGGCCTCCCGGCTGGGCATCGCCGATGTCGTACGGTTCCACCCGCCCGTCGGCCAGGAACAGCTCGCCGACTGGTTCCGGGCCGCGTCCGTGCTGGTCATGCCCTCCTACAGCGAGTCCTTCGGGCTGGTCGCCATAGAGGCCCAGGCGGCCGGCACCCCGGTGCTCGCGGCGGCGGTCGGCGGGCTGCCGGTGGCCGTGGCCGACGGACGGACCGGCTTCCTCGTACGAGGACACGATCCGGCCGCCTACGCGCGCGTGCTGCGTGATTTCGCCGACGACCCGGCGCTGTCGCCCCGTATGGGCGAGGCGGCGGCCCGGCACGCGCAGTCCTTCGGCTGGGACACCGCGGCCGCGGCGACGGCGGACGTCTATGTGGCCGCCGCACAGTCGTACCGGCGTCACGTACGCTCGCTGCATGGCTGAGGCAGAGAAGGCGGCGCAGGTCATCGAGGGCGTCCTCAAGGACGCCGAGGTCGAGTGGGAGAGCCCCGCGCCCGGCAACTACGTCGTGCAGCTCCCCGGCACCCGCAAGCTCAAGACGACCGTCTCGCTGCTGGTCGGCCGCCACTCCCTGTCCGTGAACGCCTTCGTCATTCGCCACCCCGACGAGAACGAATCCGGCGTCCACCGCTGGCTCCTGGAGCGCAACCTCAAGCTGTACGGCGTGAGTTACGCCGTCGACCGGCTCGGTGACGTCTACGTCGCCGGCAAGCTCCCGCTCGCCGCGGTCACCGCCGACGAGGTCGACCGCCTGCTGGGCCAGGTCCTGGAGGCGGCCGACGGGAGCTTCAACACCCTGCTGGAGCTGGGATTCGCCACCGCGATCCGCCGGGAGTACGAGTGGCGGGTGGCCCGGGGCGAGTCGACGCGCAACCTGGACGCGTTCGCGCATCTGACCCAGCGCACGCAGGACTGATCCGGCGTACGGAGGACTGACCCGGCGCACGCAGGACTGCCCCGGCGTACGGAGGACTGCCCCGGCCCGTCTGCCGTCGATGTCGGTGAAGCTAACCCCCGACGATCGTCGATCTCCGCGCGCTCCCCCGGTACCGCCCCGGCGTCACCCCCACCAACCGCTTGAAGTGCCGGGTGAGATGGGCCTGGTCGTGGAAGCCGGTGAGCGCGGCGACCTCGGCGGGACCGCTCCCCGCGAGCAGCAGCCCCCGGGCCCGGTCGACGCGGCGCGAGGTCAGGTACTGGTGCGGCGCGATGCCGTAGGCGCTGCTGAACGCCCGTACCAGATGCGCCGGATGGGCCTGGACGGCCGCCGCGGCCGCTTCCAGGGACAGCCCCTCCACGACCCGCTCGTCGAGGAGTTCGCGCAGCCGGCGGGCGAGCGCCGGGTCGCGGCGCGCGGGTTCGCCGTACGACTGAGGCCGCAGGAGGGTTCGGAGCCGGTCACCGATGAGGGTCAGCCGGCTCTCGGCCTCGAACTCCTCACCGGGCCTCGTCAGCGCCGTGTGCAACTGCCCGACCCGCTGCCGCAGTACGGGGTCCCGCAGATCGGGACCGTCGACGGCGGGCCCGATGAGCTCGTCGCCGAGGTGGGTGCCGTCGAGGTAGAGGACCCGTTTGCGGAAGCCGCCGGGGGTGGCGGGGGAGCCGTTGTGCGGCACGTGCGGCGGCAGCAGGGACACCGTGTCGTCCGGGGTGCCGTGCTCGTGCCGGTCGAGGTCGTACCGTACGGCGCCGTCGTCCACGATGAGCAGCGTCCACGCCTCGTGCACGTGCATCGGGTAGGCGTACTCGGTGAAACGGGCGTGGAAGACCTCCGTGACGCCCGGGACGGTCGGGCGCCACGCAGTGACCTCCTGCGGGGTCGTCGGTCTCGGCGCCATGCAAAGAACGTACAAGACGGCGTCGTACGACGGCCGCGAGTCTGGTCGCATGAGTACTGAACCCATCCGCTTCGACACCAAGATCGCCGTCCTGCTGCGCGAGGACCTGGAGACCTGGCAGCGCCTGAACGTCACCGCCTTCCTGGTCAGCGGCCTGGCCGCACAGGCACCCGAGGTGCTCGGCGAACCGTACGAGGACGCCGACGGGGTGCCCTATCTGCCGATGTTCCGGCAGCCGGTCCTGGTCTTCGAGGGCACCAAGGAGACGCTGACGGCGGCCCACACGCGCGTGCTGTCCCGCTCGCTGCCGCGCGCGCTCTTCACGAGCGACCTGTTCGCGACGGGCAACGACCGCGACAACCGCGCGGCGGTACGGGCGGTCGCGACGGCGGACCTGGACCTGGTGGGGCTCGCCGTGTACGGGCCGCGCAACGCGGTGGACAAGGTACTCAAGGGGGCGCGGATGCATCCCTGACGGTCATGGGTGTGCGGACGCGTCCCTAGGGTCGTGGGTGGGCGGACGCGTCCCTGGCGGTCATGGGTGTGGCAGTCGTGGGTGGGCGGACGCGTCCCGGGCGGTCATGGGTGTGGCGGTCATGGGTGGGCGGACGCGTCCCTGGCGGTCATGGGTGTGGCGGTCATGGGTGTGCGGACGCGTCCCTGACGGTCACGGGTCCGGCAGTCATGGGTGTGCGGACGCGTCCCTGGTCGCGGCGGGGGCCTTTTCGAGTACGGCGGTGCGGGGCCCCTCGTCGGGCAGCCGGCGCATGAGGGCGGCGTACCCGGCCGCGGCGACCGTCCCGACGACCGCGCACAGTCCCCACAGCCAGGCGGCGCCGTAGTGGTCGATGACGAAACCGGACATCAGGGGCGCGACGAGCGCCGCGAGGGACCAGGACAGGGTGTACATGCCCTGGTAGCGGCCGCGGCCGTGCGCGGGGGAGAGGCGCACGACGAGCCCGGTCTGGGTGGGCGCGTTGATCATCTCGCCGAGCGTCCACACGCACACGGTGAGGGCGAAGAGGCCGACGGACCCGGCGAAGGCGGTGAGCCCGAAGCCGTACCCCGCGAGCAGGGACGAGACGACGAGGAGCCGCTTCTGGTCCCGGTCCTGGATGAACCGGGTCACCGGGATCTGCAGCGCGACGATCAGCACGCCGTTGAGGGCGATGGCCAGCCCGTAGTCGGCGGGGGTGAAGCCGGCCTCGCCCATCGCGACGGGCAGTCCGATGGACCCCTGCTGGAAGATCACGGCGACCAGGAAGGACAGTCCGACGACGCTCATGAACCGTCCGTCGCGCAGGACGGTACCGAGGCGGACGGCGTCGGGTGTCCGCTCGGCGTGCGGAGCGGCGGGCCGGGACTCGGGCAGCTTGAGGAAGACGACGACGGCACAGACGGCGGTCATCCCGGCCTCGATGAGGAAGCCCGCGAGATAGCTGAACTCGGCGATGAACCCGGCCGCCGCGGAGGAGACGGCGAAGCCGAGGTTGATGGCCCAGTAGTTGAGGGAGAAGGCCCGCACCCGGTCCTCGGGCCGCACGATGTCGGCCATCATCGCCTGCACGGCCGGCCGGGAGGCGTTGGAGGCCATCCCGACCAGGAAGGCGACGGCGGCGATGGCGACGGGGTGGTGCATGAAGCCGAGCAGCGCGACGGAGGCGGCGGTCGACGCCTGGGCCACGAGCAGGGTGGGCCGCCGCCCGAGCCGGTCGGTCATGACCCCCGCCCCGAGCGAGGACACGACCCCGCCCAGCCCGTGCAGCGAGGCGACGAGACCGGCGTAGGAGGCGGAGTAGCCGCGGTCGAGGGTGAGGTAGAGCGCCATGAAGGTGGCGACGAAGGCGCCGAGCCGGTTGACGAGGGTGCTGGTCCACAGCCACCAGAACTCTCGGGGGAGCCCGGAGACGGTCTCGCGGGTGGCGCGTCTCAGGGTGGCGAGCGGCATGGACGGTCCCCCATGTATGTAAGTGTCCCGGATGGCAGGCACAACTTACGAAGAGGGGCCGACGCCGGGCCACTCAATTAACAGATCCCGTCAACCGTCCGTCTGTCGAGCGGGCACTACCCGGACCGAGGGTGTGGATTACGCTCATACGCATGGCCGACGCACCGTACAAGCTGATCCTCCTCCGCCACGGCGAGAGCGAATGGAACGCGAAGAACCTGTTCACCGGCTGGGTGGACGTCAACCTCAACGAGAAGGGCGAGAAGGAGGCAGTCCGCGGCGGCGAGCTCCTGAAGGACGCCGACCTCCTGCCCGACGTGGTCCACACGTCCCTCCAGAAGCGCGCGATCCGCACGGCCCAGCTGGCGCTGGAGTCCGCGGACCGCCACTGGATCCCGGTCCACCGCTCGTGGCGCCTGAACGAGCGCCACTACGGCGCCCTCCAGGGCAAGGACAAGGCGCAGACCCTCGCGGAGTTCGGCGAGGAGCAGTTCATGCTGTGGCGCCGCTCCTACGACACGCCCCCGCCGCCGCTCTCGGACGACTCGGAGTTCTCCCAGGCCTCCGACCCCCGCTACGCCTCCATCCCCCCGGAGCTGCGCCCCCGCACGGAGTGCCTGAAGGACGTCGTCGTCCGCATGCTCCCGTACTGGTACGACGGCATCGTCCCGGACCTCCTGGCCGGCCGCACGGTCCTGGTCGCGGCCCACGGCAACAGCCTCCGCGCCCTGGTCAAGCACCTGGACGGCATCTCGGACACGGACATCGCGGGCCTGAACATCCCGACGGGCATCCCCCTGTACTACGAACTGGACGCGTCCTTCAAGCCGGTGACGCCGGGCGGCAAGTACCTGGACCCGGAGGCGGCCGCGGCGGCGATCGAGGCGGTCAAGAACCAGGGCAAGAAGAAGTAGGCCTGATCGCTTGAGCCCTCTGCCCGCGCTGCTGCTGCTGCGGGCAGGGGGCTTGGCTGTGTCCGCTGGTTCGGGCTGGCAGCGGATGGGTTGGTCAGGGTTGGCAGTTGTTCCACAGGGGCGTCAGGTGGGGCGGGAGTTCCGGGATGGCTGCGCAGCCCTGGGGGGATGCGGGGAAGGTGTCGCTGGTCAGGAAGGTCCAGGTGGTGCCTGGGCGTTCGATGAAGTACTTCGTCGCGGCTCCGTCGTCCTGCAGGGCCACCTGTTCGGCCTCCGTGCTGCCCGGAGTGAGCTGGAAGCGGGTTGCGGCGTAGAAGGTTCCGCCGCAACTGCCGTAGTAGAAGGTGCCCTTGACCGGGGTGATGTGGCGCAGGGGTGGCTGGGCCTGTTTGCCGTAGGCCGTGGTGACGTCTGCCTTCACGGTGGGGGACACCCGCAGCGATCGGCAGGTGTCGGGCCTGGCCGGGGCGCCGGCCGTTGTGGGGCGGGGGGAGCCGGCTGAGCCGGTCGATCCCGCCGGGCCCGTGCCCGGGCCGGTGCCGGTGCTCGGGGTGCAGCTTGCCAGTAGGGCCACTGCCGCGGCTGCCATGCTCAGAGCCGCGGCGCGGGACAGGGAACGGTTTCGGGGTGCCATTTCGGGTCTTCCTCCCTGGTACGTCCAGACAGGGCCGAGATGGCGTAACTCGCGTACGTTGTCCCGGTCTTGTATCTCAGGACGCCGCGCCGTGCTCCGCGGTTTCACCGGGTCGCGTGCGGCTCCTCCGCCTCACGGGACGTGGCCTCCCCGCACACCGATGCGCTCCAGACCTCCTGCACGAAGAAGGGCCCCGGCATCACCCGGGGCCCCTCACCGCCGTACAAGAAAAATCAGCCGCACTGGCACGGGTTGCCCGACTGGCACCCGCACCCGCACCCCGACCCGCAGCCGCACGCGCCGATGACCGTCAGGGTCCTGATCGCGGCGGGCTGCTCGGTCGGGCGTTCCTGGGTGGGGTCGGGCTGGGGGGTGCTGGGGGATTCGGCCATGGGGCCCTCCTGGAGATGAGGGCCTGACCTTCCGACCGCCGGACCCACCGCCGGTCCAGACCCTGTGCCCATTGGATGCCCGCTCCCCTGGGCGCATCAACGGCGCACAGAGGCTCGCGCACGCCCTGACAGGGCCCTTCACCACGCCTCACGACACCGCACCACACCTCCGCACGCCTCACCCCACCAGCGCGCACCCCGGAGGGATCACGCCCCCTCCACCCCCGTGACCGCCTGGATCTCCGACTGGATCTCGTCCGCGTGCTCACCCGTCACCAGGTACACCACGCGCTTGGCCACCGACACCGCGTGGTCGGCGAAGCGCTCGTAGTAACGGCCGAGGAGCGTGACGTCCACCGCCGTCTCGATGCCGTGCTTCCACTTGTCGTCCAGCAGGTGCTGGAAGAGCGTGCGGTGCAGCAGGTCCATCTCGTCGTCGTCCTGCTCCAGCTGGAGCGCCAGGTCGACGTCCTTGGTGATGATGACCTCCGCCGCCTTGGCCATCAGGCGCTGGGCGAGCTGGCCCATCTCCAGGATGGTCGCGTGCAGGTCGTGGGGGATCGCCTTCTCGGGGAAGCGCAGCCGGGCGAGCTTCGCCACGTGCTGGGCCAGGTCGCCCGAGCGCTCCAGGTCGGCCGACATGCGCAGGGAGGTGACGACGATGCGCAGGTCCGTCGCCACCGGCTGCTGGCGGGCGAGCAGTGCTATCGCCCGCGCCTCCAGGTCGTGCTGGAGGTCGTCCACCTTCTGGTCGGCCTCGATCACGCTCTCGGCCAGCTTCAGGTCGGAGTCGAGGATGGCCGTCGTGGCGCGTCCGATCGCCGAGCCGACCAGGCGGGCCATCTCCACCAGACCGTCGCCGATCGAATCAAGTTCCTCGTGGTACGCGTCCCGCATTGTCGGTTCCCTCTCGTACGTCGTTCCTGTGGGTTCCAGGGGCCAAAACCGGCCGCGAAACCGGTGCTACCGGTTGTGAAACCGGTGCTGCGTACCCCACGCTCCCACGTTCGGCCCCGTACGCGTCCGTTTCCGCCCTCCCAAATGAACCACCACTGGCTCTAAGGTGAACTCTGAGCGACGAGTGTTCGAGCTCCCACTCGGACGGCTGTGGCCAGGACGGATCCCATGCCTAACCTGGAGGCATGGACGTGAACGCGGCGGTCGCCGCAGCGGCAGCGATCGCCGGTGTGCTCACCGGTGTCATCGCCATGCTGGCGTTCCGCTGGAGCGAGCGGGAGCAGAAGCGCCCCACCCGCACCTCCCTGCACACCGACCCCGTCCTTCCGCCGGGCGTGGACACCGTCCTCTCCGTGCTCCGTTCCTCGGCCGTCGTGCTCGACGAGGCCGACGCCGTCGTCAAGGCCAGCTCCGCCGCGTACGCCCTCGGGCTGGTCCGCGGCGGCAAGCTCTCGGTCGAACCGATGCTCCAGATGGCCCGGGACACCCGCAGGGACGGCGAGATACGCCAGGTCGAGCTGGACCTGCCCAGGCGGGGGACCGGACGAGGGGAGGCGCTCGCGGTCTCCGCGCGGGTCGCGCCCCTCGGCTCCCGGCTGGTGCTGCTCCTCGTCGAGGACCTCACCGAGGCCCGGCGGATCGAAGCGGTGCGGCGGGACTTCGTCGCGAACGTCAGCCATGAGCTCAAGACCCCGGTCGGCGCGCTCTCCCTCCTCTCCGAGGCCGTCATGGACGCCTCCGAGGACCCGGAGGCCGTCGAACGCTTCGCCGGCCGAATGCAGATCGAGGCCACCCGCCTGACCAGCCTGGTCCAGGAGCTCATCGACCTCTCCCGGGTGCAGAACGACGACCCGCTGGAGGACGCCGAGCCGGTCCGCGTGGACGAACTGGTCGCCGAGGCCATCGACCGCTGCCGGCACCAGGCCGGCACCAAGCAGATCACCATGGCCGCGGCCGGCGCGGCCGAGCTGCGGGTCTGGGGCAACCGCGGCCAGCTCGCCGCCGCCCTCGGCAACCTCGTCGAGAACGCCGTCAACTACTCGCCCGCCCGCACCCGCGTCGGCATAGCCGCTCGCCGGGTGTCCGCGCCGGGCGGCGACCTGATCGAGGTCGCCGTCACCGACCAGGGCATCGGCATCTCCGACAAGGACAAGGAGCGCATCTTCGAGCGCTTCTACCGCGTCGACCCGGCCCGCTCCCGCCAGACCGGCGGCACCGGACTCGGTCTCGCGATCGTCAAGCACGTGGCCGCCTCGCACGGCGGGGAGGTCACGGTGTGGAGCTCGGAGGGACAGGGCTCCACGTTCACTCTCAGGCTGCCGGAGGCGGGCGCGGCCCGCGACCGCGCGCTCCAGCACCCCGACCTCGACGACGAGGACGGGCCCACCCCCGAGTCGACTTCTTACGACCCGCTTCCCGCCCCGGAGGTCCTTCCGTGACCCGAGTGCTCGTCGTCGAGGACGAGGAGTCCTTCTCCGACGCCCTGTCGTACATGCTCCGCAAGGAGGGCTTCGAGGTCGCGGTGGCGACCACGGGCCCCGACGGACTCGACGAGTTCGAGCGCAACGGCGCCGACCTCGTCCTCCTCGACCTGATGCTGCCGGGCTTGCCCGGCACGGAGGTCTGCCGCCAGCTGCGCGGCCGCTCCAACGTCCCCGTCATCATGGTGACCGCCAAGGACAGCGAGATCGACAAGGTGGTCGGCCTGGAAATAGGAGCCGATGACTACGTCACCAAGCCGTTCTCCTCGCGCGAGCTGGTCGCCCGTATCCGCGCCGTCCTGCGCCGCCGCGGCGAGCCCGAGGAGGTCACCCCGGCCGCGCTGGAGGCCGGTCCGGTCCGCATGGACGTGGACCGCCACGTGGTCACGGTCTCCGGCTCCAAGGTCGACCTGCCCCTCAAGGAGTTCGACCTGCTGGAGATGCTCCTGCGCAACGCGGGCCGCGTCCTGACCCGCATGCAGCTCATCGACCGCGTCTGGGGCGCCGACTACGTGGGCGACACCAAGACCCTCGACGTCCACGTCAAGCGCCTGCGCGCCAAGATCGAACCCGACCCGGGCGCGCCGCGGTACCTGGTGACGGTGCGGGGCCTCGGATACAAGTTCGAGCCGTAAAGAGCCTCAAGAAACGGCACGCCGAAGGGCGGGACCTCCTCGGAGGTCCCGCCC
>NZ_JBHUXV010000102.1:0-34616 GCF_042669125.1 Streptomyces sp. NPDC057253
GTGCCCCATCCGCACCGGCCGGCCCGTCCGCTCGGGGAAGTCGGCTCAGAAGGTCAGCTTCCAGCTGTTGAGCGTGCCCGTGTCCTGCGCCGCCGTGTCCTGGACGCGCAGCTTCCAGGTGCCGTTGGCGGTCTCGGAGGAGGCGTTCACCGTGTAGGTGGTCCTGACGTCGTCGGCGGAGTCCGAGGAGCTCGCCGCCTTCAGGCTGTACACCGTGCCGTCCGGGGCGACGAGGCCGATCACCAGGTCACCGCGGTAGGTGTGGGTGATGTCGACGCCGACCTGGAGGGTCGAGGGGGCGTTGCCGGTACGGCCGCTGACGGCGATGGAGGACTCGATCGCCGAGCCGTTGTCCGGGATGGCGACGGCGGTGGTGCTGGAGTAGGTCGTCCCCGTCGTCGTACCGCCGCCGCTCACGGCCGCCACCGTCTTCGCCGCGTCGGCCAGGCCCGCGCCGCAGCCGCCGGAGCAGGCGCCGGGCAGCGGACGGGCGTTGTTCTTGATGGCGGTCTCGATCTGCGCCGGGGTCAGCGAGGAGTTGGCCGACTTCACCAGCGCGACCAGGCCCGCGATGTGCGGGGTGGCCATGCTGGTGCCCTGGTAGTAGGCGTACGACTCCGAAGCGGGCGTCGAGGCACCGGAGTTGAGGGTGGACAGGATGCCGTTGGCGGTGCCGGTGCTGGTCTGGCCGCCGGGGGCCGAGATGTCCACCAGGGAGCCGTAGTTGGAGTAGGAGGCCTTGGCGCCGGAGCGGTTGGTGGCGGCGACCGAGATGATGTTGTTGCAGTTGCCCGGCGAGTGCCCGGAGACGTTCTCGTTGTCGTTGCCGGCGGCCACCACGACGGTCGTGCCGCGGCTGACCGCGTTGTTGATGGCGGTCTGGGTCGCCGAGGTGCAGGCGCCGTCGCCGCCGAGGCTCATGTTGATGACCTTGGCCACGTTGGTGTTGGCGGGCACGCCGGAGACGGTGCCGCCGGACGCCCAGGTGATGGCGTCGATGATGTCGGAGTCGTAGCCGCCGCACTTGCCGAGGACCCGCACCGGGGAGATCTTCGCGCCGTAGGCGATGCCCGCGACGCCCTTGCTGTTGTTCGTGACCGCCGCGATGGTGCCGGCGACGTGCGTGCCGTGCCAGGAGGAGGTGGAGGCCGGGATGCCGGCGCCGCACTCGTTGGCCGCGTAGTAGTCGCCCGGGTCGGCGGGGTTGCTGTCGCGGCCGTTGCCGTCGACGGAGACCGCGGTGTCGGAGATGAAGTCGTAGCCGCCGACGATGTTCGCGGCGAGGTCCGAGTGGGCGACGTAGCCGGTGTCGATGACGGCGACGGTGACCCCGGTGCCGGTCGACGTCGTCCAGGCACCCGGCACGTTCATGCCGGCGGTGGTCTCGTACAGGTCCCACTGCTTGGCGTACTCGGTGTCGTTGGGGTCGGCCTGCGGCTTGTTCAGGCGGTCCGGTACGACGTAGGCGACCTGCGGGTCCGCCTTGAACTCGGCGACGGCGTCGGCGACTTCGGCCTTGCTGGGGTCCGCGCCCAGGTCGACGAGGGCGGCCCCGGTGCCGAGTCTGCGCTGGAAGTCGGCGTCCTTGGCGGCGGCGTCGGCCTCGGCGGCCTTGTTCGAGGTGGCCTCGGCGGCACCGGACTTGTAGCCGACGATCAGGCGCTCGGCCTGGATGCCGGGGGCGGCCTCGGTGAGCGCGGCCGGGACGGCGGTGTCCCGCGCGGGGGCGTCCTGGGCGACGGCGACGGAGGCCGTTCCGACGGAGAGCAGGGCCGCGGAGACGGCGGCGGCGGATATCAGCTTCCGCCGGAGGGAGGGGGAGGTACGCAAGGGCTTGCCTTTCGTGGCCGTGCTCCGGGCAGCGCGGAGCGGCAGTCATTTCGCTTCGGCGATGAAGCGGCGGGGGTGCAGGCAGAGGCGGAGCGGCCGGCCGGGCGTGGGGTGCGTGCGTGACCCGTTCGGGGTTACCTGTGGGTCAGCTGTGGTCGAACGATAGGCAAAGAGCTGGTCATGCGGATACAGGGGAAACCCTTGATGAGGCTGAGAACACCCCCTCGAAGATGGCCGGTTGACCGAAGGCGGCCGCTTTGCCCGCGTCTGCCCGGAGGGAGTGTCCGGGTGCGCCGGTGAACGCGCGGGGCCCTGGCCCCGTACTGCACGGAAGCCCGTCTTTCCCGCGCCGCCCGAGGAGGCGTTCCGGATGGCCCGGATGCCCTGGACCACAGCCCGTCGTACGAGTGCGGCGGTCGCCGCACTGACACCGTTCCTGCTGACCCTGTTCGCGGCGGTGCCCGCGCAGGCCCACGGGGCTCCCACGGATCCGGTCAGCCGGGTCTTCGCCTGCTCGCCCGACGGCGCCTCGTCGGGGACGGCCGCGTGCCGGGCGGCGATCGCGGCGAACGGCTCGTCCTTCGCCGCGTGGGACAACCTGCGGGTCGCGAACGTGAACGGCCGGGACCGGCAGACGATCCCCGACGGGAAGCTGTGCAGCGGAAACCTGCCCGCCTACCGGGGCCTCGACCTGGCCCGCGCCGACTGGCCGGCGACCCGCCTGTCCCCCGGCGCGACCCTGACCATGAAGTACGTCTCGACGATCCCGCACACCGGCACGTTCCGGATGTACCTCACCAAGCCCGGCTACGACCCGTCCAAGCCGCTGAAGTGGTCGGATCTGCCGGAGCGGCCGTTCGCCGAGGTGAAGGACCCGGCGCTGACGAACGGCGCGTACCGGATCGGGATGACGCTGCCGAGGGACCGTACGGGCCGGCAGGTGCTGTACACGATCTGGCAGAACAGCAGTACGGCGGACACGTACTACTCGTGCTCGGACGTGGTGTTCCCGGCGGCGGCCGAGAAGGAGACGGGCGGGGCGGACACGGTCGCAACGCCGTCCGCGTCGAAGACCGCGAAGAAGGAGCCCGCGAAGAGTCCGACGGCGTCCGCTCCCGCCGCGACCCCCTCGCCGACTCCCTCCGTGGCGCGGTCCGCGGCCGCGGTGGCCCCCGACTCCTCGCCGGTGGCCGCCGATGCCGACACCGGTACCGGGCCGTCCGCGCCCATGCTGGCGGGCGGCGCCGCCGGGGTGCTGGTACTCACCGGCGGCGCCGCCCTGGCGCTGCGTCTGCGTCGACGCTGAACTACTGGGTCACAGAGCTCAGTTGACGTAGACCGGGTCGCCGCTCGCGGTCACCGGGCTGTACTTCGCGGTCCAGAAACCGTTGGCGGGGCACAGCGAGGAGCCGGAGGTGCGGGTGAACTGCTGGTTGGTGAACTTGATGCTGTTGTCGGCGTTGTCCGCCGTGCCGGACAGGCCGGCCGCGGCCTGGTAGACGCAGCTGACGCTGCCCAGCAGGGTGCGCAGCACGACGGTGGTCTGGATGGCGGAGCCGCTGGCCGGGGTCACGGAGACGGCGCCGCCGGAGGAGACGTCCGTGGTGTACGGCAGGTTGTTGACCGTGATGCTGGTGACGCCGAGGACGCCGATCACGTTCGAGGTGCAGCTGCTGAAGGTCTGCCCGGTCAGGGACTCGACGGCGGTGCCCGGCGCGGTCGGGTTGCTGCCCACCGTGGCGGTGAAGGTGGAGGCCGCACAGCTGATGCCGCTGGTGCCGGTCGCGGTGGAGTAGAGGGTCGCGGTGGTGCCGCTCGCCAGGGACGCCGAAATGGTCGAGCCCTCGGCGACGTTGGGTCCGCCGACCGAGCCGGTGGTGAGGACCGCGACGTCGTCCGCGGCGGCGGGCGCGGAGGCGGCCACGGCCACGGGGAGCGCGAAGGCGGCAGCGGCGGCGGTGAGGGAGACGAGAGAACGCATACGCATGCGGGTTTGCCTCTTTCATGAGGTGAGGGTGGGGGTGGGGCGCGGACGCGTGTCGGCGTCCGCCGTTGCCGACCCGTCACGCCTTCTCCGTACGTGACGGACCGGCAACGGCAGCCGGCCGGTGACCGGCCGAAGGCCCAATGGGGGAGGGCTCCGGTCGGGCCGGGCGGGAGGTGGCGAACCCGGTGCGGCCCAGGGGGGAAGCGGCCGGTACGGGTGCCGTGGAGGGTCGGACTCGGGCGGTGAAGAGCCCGTGATGGATAGACGGTCCGGGAATGCGGACAGGTACCGCCCGAAGGCTTGGATCCGGCGCCACGGATCCGGGGGAAGCCAGGAGAGTTGTAGACCTGATCATCCGTCAACGTCAAGGTGCAGCAAGGGAGTTGATCTTCGATTGGCGGTTTTTTCTGCCTGTCGGGACGTTGTCGATCACCGATGGCACATAATCAACACCCTTTACTCACAACTTGCTTGACCCATGAGCGTAACCGCCGGTAACTTCCCTGGCGTTACTGCGGAGTACGCACCGGGAAAGCCCTTGCAGCCGCCGGGAGGTGCGAGGGGGCGTGCGCCGCAGCCGATGTCCGCGCCAGGACACCGATCCTCTGAAGCCGCACCTCCGCACGTGAGCCCCACTTGCGTTGACTATGTCCCTGGGAGCAGCACATGGCCTCGTCCGTCGGCAACACCTCTGAGACCTCCGAAAGCGGTTCCGCTCCACAAGCCCCCGACGGCTCCGCGAGACGCGGGCGGGTCCGGGGTCGCCGGGCCGCGATCATGGCGGTGCCGGCCGTCGCGATCACCGCGGGTCTCGCCATCCTGACCGCCGAGGGGGCGCTCGGGGTCCAGTTCGCCATCTCCGGCATGCCCTTCACGGTCACCGCGACGGAGCTCAAGGGCACCGGGTTCGAGCAGTTCGGCGGCCTCGACAACATGGCGGACAACAGCCCGAACGCCGGGGACACCGGCGGGCAGGTCCTGGTGATGACCTCCGCCATCAAGAGCGCGACCCTCACCAAGCTGTGTCAGAGCGTCGACCTGGGTGGCACCAACCTGCTCATCAAGGCGGGCCAGGGCGACAAGAAGGTCGAGGCCACCGACCTGACCACCGACTCGACCGAGCTGTCCGGTGACGCCTCCTTCGACAACATCGAGATCGGCAACGACGCCAGCACCCTCACCAAGGCGGGTGTGAAGGGCCCCCTCGGCGTCTTCAGCCAGCAGGCCGACACCGTCTACATCGCCAACCTGCGGCAGACCAACTACGCCACCACGGCGGGCGTGTTCAAGCTGCCCGGCCTCAAGATGAGCTTCAGCAGCCAGGGTTGCTGATGGACGGCCAGGAGCCCGTGGACGGCGGGCAGAGCGTCGGCGGGCAGAGCGTCGGCGGGCAGGCCGACAGCGGTCAGACCCACGGTGGGCAGCAAATCGTCGTCCAGCAGGACGCGTTCACCCGCTGGGTGTACGGACGGCCCTTCTTCGGCGGACTGTGGCTCACTCTGGGCGGGGCCTGGATCCTGCTCACCATGAAGGCCTCGATCAAGGTCGTCATGCACGTGGGGATGCAGGGAGTGGCGGGCTACCTCCTGCCGTCCCTGATGATCATCGCGGGTCTGCTGATCCTCTTCAGTCCGGGGCAGCGCCTGTTCTACTCGATCGTCGGCGTCCTGTGCTCGATGGGCACCTGGCTCACCTCGAACCTGGGCGGCTTCATGGTCGGCCTCCTGCTCGGGGTCGTGGGCAGCGTCCTCACCTTCGGGTGGCTGCCCGACCAGGGCCCGCGGGTGAGCCGCCGCGACCGGCACGAGCAGGGACGGAAGACCGCGCAGGACGGTCCGTCGTACGACACGGGAGAGCCCGGCACCGGGACGGGCATCGCCGGGATGGCCTCCGGCACCCCGCAGGCCGCCCAGTGACCCGGACCGCCCGGTAACCCCGCACAGTGACCCGGACCGCCCGGTAACCGGGCCCCGCGGATTCGGTGGCCCGGCCTTCGGCATCCGCGCTCGGGTCCGCGGGATCACGCGCTCGCCCTCCCCGGGGCCGGACCGCGCAGGCACCGCCCGTCACACGCCGGGCAGCCTGCGCGGTTCGACGCGTTCCTCCACCGCCGTGTCCCCGGCGCGGGTGACGACGTAGGCGCCCTTGCCGGGGATCTCGGTGACGGCCTCGACGAGTTCGATGCCGCGGTAGACCAGGCCCACGCCGTCGTCGGTGCAGTGGGTCAGGGGCAGGGTGCCGTCCGCGACGAGCCGGTGGACCAGGGGGCGGCGGCCCGGGTCGCTGTCGTAGTGCACTCCGTTGCCGTACGGCAGGAAGCCCAACGCGTCGGTGAGCGGGCGGAGTTCGGGGCCGTAGGAGTCGGTGGTGCCGCCCTCGAACCAGCACAGGGAGCCCGCGCTGACGCCGCTCAGCACCACGCCGGACTCCCACGCCCGGCGCATGATCCGGTCGAGGCCGTGCACCCGCCACACCGCGAGCAGGTTGGCCACGGAGCCGCCCATCACCCACACCACGTCCTGCTCCAGGACGGTGCCCTCGACGTCGTCCAGGTTGGGCATGGGGAACAGCTGGAGCGGGGTGAGGTCGAAGCCGGCCACCCGGGCCGCCTCGTGCATCCGGGCCGTGAAGTGCTCGGCGTCCCCGATGGCCGTACCGACGTACATCACGCGCGGCCTGCGCCCGTGCACACCCGACAGCTCGACGGCGTGGTGCACCAGCGCGTGGAACGACACCATGGTGCGACCGCCGGCACGGTGTCCTCCGGAGGTGGCGAGGATCGTGGGTTCTGTGGCCATTTCCGTGATCCTAGCCAGCGGCTGCGCGGGGCCGGGGGCCGGGCCGCGCCGAGCGTCCCTGTGCGCGGGGCAGGGCTGGAGGCCGGTCGGTGGTTCCAGCCGTGACGCACGCCCGCCGGCATGCCGGGCCATGAGCGCAAGCCCGTTGACGCCACCTCCTCATGGCCGCTGACCTGAAGATCATTACGATGCGGAACCGAGAAGTCATTACAAGGGGCTGATCACTTGACTACCGGCGGTCACACGCGGTTGGCTCCTGGCCAGTGAAAGTTCAACCGGCCGACGCGCCCGCGTTCCGGCCGCACTTTCGCGTTCCGCCAGCTCGGCCGCACAGCGAGGTGCCGCACCCATGAACACTCCTCCCCCACCTCCGGCCCGCTCCAGATCCATGTCCGTCGCCGCCGCGGTCTCGGTCGGCCTCCTGCTGCTCGCCGGCTGCTCCGGCGCCGACGACTCCCGGCTCGACGCGGGCGCGGACACCGCACGGCTGAGGATCTCCCTGCTCACCCACGCGGGCAAGGACGACGCCTTCTGGGAGCTGGTCCGCAAGGGGGCCGAGGCCGCCGCCGCGAAGGACGACGTCGAGCTGACGTACGCGAACGACTCCGACCCGGCCGGCCAGGCCCAGCTGGTGCGGGACGCGATCGGCGACCGCGTCGACGGCATCGCGGTGACCCTGGCCAAGCCGGCCGCGATGCGGGCGCCGGTGGCCGCGGCCCGCGCCGCGGGCATCCCGGTGGTCGGCCTCAACTCCGGTATCGACGCCTGGAAGTCGCAGGGCCTCCTCGAGTACTTCGGCCAGGACGAGAGCGTCGCCGGCGCGGCCGTCGGCACCAAGCTGAACGGCCTGAAGGCCAGGCACGCGCTGTGCGTCATCCACGAGCGGGGCAACGTCGCCCTGGAGGCGCGCTGCGCCGGTGTGCGCAAGACGTTCGGCGGCGAGACCGAGAACCTCTACGTGGAGGGCACCGACCCCGACGCGGTGGACGCGGTGCTCACGGCGAGGCTGCGCCAGGACCCCGGGATCGACGAAGTCGTCACCCTGGGCGCGCAGTTCGCGCTGGACGCGGTGAGCTCGATCAAGGCGGCGGGCAGCAAGGCCCAGGTCGCCACGTTCGATCTCAACAACAACCTGGTCAAGGCGGTCCGCGCCGGGAACGTACAGTTCGCGGTGGACCAGCAGCCCTACCTCCAGGGCTACCTCGCGGTCGACTCGCTGTGGCTGTACAAGACCAACGGCAACATCAGCGGGGGCGGCGTGGCCCCCGTCCTGACCGGGCCCGCCTTCGTCACCCGGACGAACGTCGCGACCGTGGCGAGGTTCGCCGCCGCCGGCACCCGGTGACCCCTTCCTCGGGACAACCCTCCCCCTGACCGCCCAAGGACGACCATGCCCGACCGGAAAGGTGCCCGGCGCCGCCTCGGTTCCATACGTCTCTCCCTCATCCTGCTGGCGCTGGTGCCCAGCGTCACGCTCACCGCCATGTGGGGTGTGACGACCACGCAGTTGTTCTCGGAGGGTCTACGGCTGCGCTCGCAGACCGAGCTCAGCAAGTCGACCGGCGCGATGGGCACCGAGGCCACGCTCGCGCTCCAGGGGGAACGCGCGGCCTCCGCCGCCTGGCTGGCCGGCGTGCCCGGTTCCCTGGCGGTGCTGGACCGGAAGCGCGCGGACACCGACGAGGCGGTCGCCAAGCTCGTCGGGCGGTCGGACGAGATCCAGCAGGCGCCCGGCCGCATCGCCGACCAGCTGTACTCGGTGCTCGGCTCGGTCGGCAGCCTGGAGTACTACCGCGGCCAGGTGGACCGCCCCACGGACATCACCGCCGAGCAGGCACTCGACCAGTACACGTCGATCATCGACGCCCAGATCCACGCCTTCCAGCAGCTCTCGCAGGTCGACGACGGCGACCTCACCTCGCAGGCCGGCCCCCTGGTCGCCCTGGAACACGCGGCGGAGCTGACCTCGCAGGAGGACGTCCGGCTCACCCTGGCCTGGCCGTCCGGGCATCTCGCCGAGAAGGACTGGGAGCAGTTCGTCCAGCTGGTGAACACGCGCCGCTGGCTGGTCGAGGACCAGATCGTGCCCGCGCTGACCGGCAGTGCGAAGACACAGACCGAGCGGATCCTCGCGAGCGCGGACTGGCAGACGCTGATGTCCGTCGAGGACCAGGTGCTCGCCGCGCGGTCCGACGGCACGGGGCGGGTGGCGCTGCCGGACGGGCGCAAGCGGTGGGCGGCCGCGATGGAGAGGGTCTCCGTCCGCTACAGCGCCCTGATCCGGCAGCAGACCTCGGCGCTGCTGACCCGGAGCGCGGACAAGGCGCACGAGCAGCTGCTGACGGCCGCGTCGCTCAGTGCGGGCGGGCTGGTCGCGCTGCTGATCTGCCTCGTCATGTCGTGGCGGATCACCCGCTCGCTGTCCCGGCGGCTGCGCGGCCTGCGGGTGGCCACGCTGGGTCTGGCCGAGGAACGGCTGCCGGACGTGGTGGCGCGGCTGGAGCGCGGCGAGAAGGTCGACGTGGACAGGGCGGCGCCGGAGCTGGACTACGGCTCGGACGAACTGGGGCAGGTGGCCAAGGCGTTCAACACCGCGCAGCGGACGGCCGTGGTGACCGCCGTCGAACTCGCCGACACCCGGCGGGGGTTCGAGAAGGTGATCCTCGGCATCGCCCGGCAGAGCCAGAACCTGGTCAACCTCCAGCTCAGCCGGCTGGACACGCTGGAGCGCGAGCACCAGGACCCGGACGTCCTTGCCGGGCTGTACGAACTGGACTCCACGGCCAGCCAGTTGCGGCGGTACGAGGAGAACCTGGTCATCATCAGCGGTGGGCGGCCGCGGCGCAGCTGGACCGAGCCGGTCGCGCTGATCGACATCCTGCGCAGCGCGGTGGGTGAGGTCGCCGAGTACCAGCGGGTCGAGGTGCACACCGAGGAGGAGGTCTGTCTGGCGCCGCCCGCGGTCGCGGACGTGATCCATCTCCTGGCCGAGCTGATCGAGAACGCCACGCTGTACTCGCCGGCGCCGAGCCCGGTCGGGGTGCGGGCGGGGCTGGTCGCCAAGGGGCTGGCCGTCGAGGTCGAGGACCGGGGCCTCGGCATGTCGGAGGACGAGTACGCCTCCTTCAACGCGCACTTGGCCGAGGCGCCCAAGTTCGACGTGGTCGCCCTCGCCGACGACCTCCGCCTCGGCATGTTCGTCATCGCCCGCCTCGCCAACCGCCACGGCATCCAGGTGACCCTGCGGTCCTCGCCGTACGGGGGCACGACGGCGATCGTCCTGATCCCGCACGAGGTGGTCGTACGGGACGAGGCCGGGGCGGACGGCCTGGGTGCGGCCGGTCCGACCGCGGAGGTGCCGGCCGGCCCCGCCAGGTCGGAGCGGACCGGGCTCACGGCGGACACGGGCCGTGGGGAGACCGCGGGCGGAGATGGCCCGGGCGACGCGCAGCGCTCACGCGACGCGGACAGCGAAGGCTGCGTGGACAGCGAAGCTGACGGACAGCGCACAGGCGGCGTGAACAGCGTAGGCGGCATGCCCTCTTCGGCAGGCGCCGCCGGCACAGACAGCGCCGCCGGTGCGGACGGCGCGGACCGCGGGGGCGGCACAGTCGGTGCGCGCGGCCCGGACGCCGCAGCCGGCGCTCGCCGCCTGGCCGGTCTCGACGAGACGCGAACCCGGACGGACGCGGTGGTCGCGGAGGGCGACCCGCAGGGTGTTCGCGGTACCGGCGACCCCGCCGCCGCACCCCCCACCCCCCACCCCGACGGTCTCGCCCCCCTCCCCCGTCGGGTGCCGCAGACCAGTCTCGCCGTGGAGTTGCGGGAGGACGCGCCGGTCGCCGGGGCGGACGAGGACGGCGAGGAGTTCACGGCGGACCACGCGGCCTCCTCGCTGGCCGGGTTCCAGCGCGGCACGCAGCGCGCCCGGGACGAGGACGAGCTCCTCGACGGTCCCCAGGAGCCGGAGGACCCGGTCACCGGCAGCGCCGCGGCCGACGTACCGAAAGAGGCCACCACCTACGGGATCGACCCTCTCGACGCCCCCGAGGACGCTCCCCTGGACGCCCCGCAGGACCCGGCCGTCGCCGCCCGCACTCCCCACTCCGACCGCTCATGAAGGACACCGCCATGACACGCCCCACCCCCGCCACGAACACCCAGCTGGACCAGCTGCTCACCGGACTCGTGGAGCGGGTCGCCGACGTGACGCAGGCCGTCGTGCTCTCCGAGGACGGACTGGTCGTCAGCAAGTCCACCGGGTTCCTGCGCGACGACGCCGAGCGGCTGGCGGCGACCGCGTCCGGCCTGATGAGCCTGAGCAAGGGCGTCAGCATGGACTTCCGGGGCGGCCCGGTACGCCAGGCCCTCATCGAGATGGCCAACAGTTTCCTGATCCTGACCTCGGCGGGCCCCGGCGCCCACCTCGTCGTCCTCACCGGACCGAACGCCGACGTCGGCGTCGTGGCGTACCAGATGAACATGCTGGTGAAGAAGATCGGCGAGCACCTCAGCGCGGCGCCGCGGGCCGGCATCGGCCCCACCGGCGGGTGAGGTGACCGACAGCGAAGCGGCGGGCCGGCTGGTGCGGCCGTTCGCCCTGACCGGCGGACGGACGCGGCCCAGCCGTGCCGACTTCACCCTCATCACGACGGTGACCGCGGTGGACCCACCACCGGAGCGGGCCCCGCGCCCGCAGCCCGAGCAGACCCGCATCCTGCGCCGGTGCGCCCGCCCGGTCGCCGTGGCGGAGCTGGCCGCGCTGCTCGACCTGCCGGTCAGCGTGGTCGTGATCATGCTCTGCGATCTGCTGGAGGCGGGCCTGATCACCGCGCATCCCCCGCGCCCCGTCTCGCCCCGCACCCCGGACCTGGACCTGTTGCAGAAAGTGAGGGAAGGCCTTGGCCGGCTCTGAGACGCGCGCCCGCGAGACCGCTGAGACTCCCGCCCCGCCCGACACCGTCAAGATCCTGATCGCCGGGGGCTTCGGCGTCGGCAAGACCACCATGGTCGGCTCGGTCAGCGAGATCGCCCCGCTGCGCACGGAGGAACCGCTCACCGTCGCCGGCCTGGGCGTCGACGACCTCGCCGGGATCGAGGAGAAGCGGGCCACCACGGTGGCCATGGACTTCGGCCGGATCACCATCAGCGACGAACTGGTGCTCTACCTCTTCGGCACCCCGGGCCAGCAGCGGTTCTGGTTCATGTGGAACGACCTCGCGGTGGGCGCCCTGGGCGCGGTCGTCCTCATCGACGTCCGCCGCCCCGAGTCGAGCTTCGCCGCGGTGGACTTCTTCGAGCGCCGGCGCATCCCCTTCGTCGTCGCCGTGAACGGTTTCGGCGGCCGGCACCCCTATCCCGCCGAGGACATCAGGGAGTCCCTCGCGCTGCCCCCGCAGGTGCCGGTGGTGCTCTGCGACGCCCGTCGGCGCGAGTCGTCCCGGGACGTGCTGATCGCCCTCCTGGACCTGCTGATCGCCGCCGCGGTGGACGACTGACCCTCACTCGTCAGGACCGGTCAACTCCCTGTCGGAGGACGGGATCAGCCTGGCCCCGAGGTCCGGCTCCGGCATCTCCCGGTCGAACGGGAACATCGGCCGACGGATGCGCCGGTGTCCGAGCCGCGGCAGGTCCTGGTCCACTCCGCCGGGGGTGAGGGCCATCTTCCAGTCGGCGGCCATCGCGAACAGCTCCGGCTCCAGATACCCGATCTTGACGAGCACCACGTCCGCGTTCCGCGGCTCCAACTCCAGGTCGGTGAAGTCGTGTTCACAGTGGTACGGCTTCCTCAGCCACGTCAGGACCACGTGCACGCTGCCCACCCTCAGCACCACCTCGGTCCGCGCGTGCTGGTCACCGTGCCGGATCGCGTGGACCACTCCGGTCAGGGTGAGGGGCCCCGCGTGCCGGTCGTCCACCTCGGCGCCCGCGGTCACGGTGACCGTGGCACCGACACCGGCCCGCACCGCCGTGTCGACGGCGGACGGACCCGGCAGCGAGGCGTAGATGACCGTCGGACCGGACGGATCCCTGAACTCCGCTCGGGCCAGCACCTGTCGGAGCCCCCAGGTGACGTCACCGGCGCCGCCCGCCGTCGGGTTGTCCCCGGTGTCGCTGATGAAGTACGGCCGCCTCCGGGAGGCCAGGGCCGCGTCCAGGCACTCCTCCAGCGTGCCGGTCGGCGCGACGAAGTCGAAGTCGTGGCGGGCCTTCCAGAAACCTCGCGCGAGCCGTTCGGCACCGGTCGTCACCGCCTCGGCGGAAGGGCCGGTGACGACGACCGCGGCCCGGTTGCGGGGTTCGTCGGCCCACGCGTAGCCGACCCAGATCGCCGCGTCCGTCACCCCCTCCGTCGCCTCCACGTCCGCCACGGCCGCGTAGACACTCTTCGCCGGCTCGATCCTGGTGGAGGTCTGCTCGCCGGCCAGGAGCACGGGGACCGGGATCCAGGCCTTGAGCGGGCGGGGGGCGCCGCTGGTGAGGTGGGTGACGAGATTGCGGGCGGCGCGCTCCTTCGTCTCCATCGCGTCCTCGTGGGGGGCCATGCGGTAGCAGGTGATCAGGTCGGTGCGGTGGGCGAGTTCGCGGGAGACGTTGCCGTGCAGGTCCATGGAGGTGGAGATGATCGTGTCGGGGCCGGTGATCTGCCGTATGCGGTGCAGGAGTTCGGCCTCGGCGTCGTCCAGGCCTGCCACGGTCATCGCGCCGTGGATGTCGTACCAGAGGCCGTCGAGGGGGCCCATGTCACGCAGCCGGTCGAGGAGTTCGGCTGTCAGGTCGGCGTAGGCGCGCGCGGTCACCGTGCCGCCCGGAAGTGCCTTGCCGACCAGAGCACCTCTCCAGTCCGCCGCCTCGCGCAGTGGTCGGCCGGGGGCGAGGAAGGGGTAGCGGGTGAGGACCTCTTCACCGCGGAGGGGGTGGAAGGCGGGGGCTTCGGTGCGGGCCGGGGAGAACGTCGAGGACTCGATGCCGAGGCCGGCGACGGCGATGACAGGTCGGAAGGACACAGGGGCTCCAGGTTGTCTGTTGTCTGCGGGCTCGTCGTGGCTTGTCGCGCAGTTCCCCGCGCCCCTAGAAGCCTCCGGTGACCGTTTGCATGGCCTGTGCCAGTGCCTTTTGGAGGGCGAACTGTCCTGCCCCTGCCACTCCTGCATCCGCGCCCAATGACGTGCGCTCGATCACCAGGTGCTGGGTCACCAACGGGTGGCAGCCCTCGTACAGCTGGCTGCGGACCGCCGCCACGAACGGCTCCAGCGTGGAGAGGATGCCGCCGAGGTACACCGCGTCCGGGTTGAAGAAGTTGACGTTGGCGGCCAGGACCTGGCCGAGGTAGCGGCCGGCCTGGCGGACCGCTCTGGTCGCCTCGGGGTCGGCGTCGGTGGCGAGGCGTACGACGTCCTCCGTGGTCGTCACGCTCAGGCCCCGCTCGCGCAGGATCCTGACCAGGGCCGCACCCGAGGCGACCGTCTCCAGGCAGCCCGTGTTGCCGCAGGAGCACGGGATGTCGTGGGCCGCCTCCACGCGGACGTGGGTGATCTCGCCCGCTCCGCCGGTGGCACCCCGGTACAGGCGGCCGTCCGCGATGACGCCCGCGCCGATCCCGGAGCCCACCTTCACCATGATCGACTGGCGGTGCTCGACGGGCCGTACGCTGTGCTCGCCCACGGCCATGCAGTTGGCGTCGTTCTCGACGGCCACCGGCACGGCGAAGCGTTCCTCGAACCAGTCCCGCACGGGGAAGCGGTTCCAGCCGGGCATACGGGCGGGCAGGGTCACCAGGCCCGGCTCGACGTCGACCGGGCCGGGCAGACACAGGCCCACGCCCCGCAGTCGGTCCCGGCCGTGGCGGTCGATAAGCGTCTGGAGGGTGTCCGCGAGGCCGGGCAGCGCCGCCTCCGGGCCCTCCGCGGTGGCGAACGGCACGGTCGACACGTCCGTCAGACCGCCCCCGGGGTGGACGACCCCCACATGCGCGTGCTTGCCGCCGAGGTCGGCCGCGACCGCGTAGCCGTCGCTGCCGCCGAGCCGCAGCACCTTGCGGGGCCGCCCGCCCCGGGAGGACCGGGTGCCCTCCTCGGCGACCAGGCCGTGGGTCATCAGCCGGCCGACGGCGAAGGACACCGTCGAGGGCGGGGCGCCGAGCAGTTCGGCGAGTTCCGTGCGGGTCGAGGCCTGTCCGGAGGCGAGGAGTTCGAGGATCCCCTCGGCCAGGGAGGAGGAGCCGGTTCCGTGCCGGCGCTGCGGCGGGGGACTTGGGGGACTTTTTTCAAGCATGGAGGAAGTTACTCCCGAATTCGGCGGCCCGGGGCCTTGAGCGTAGGGCCGAAAACCCTCGCCGTGCTTTTTCCAGAACAGCAGAAACAGGCTTTTTACAGCGGCGCGCCTGTTTCTTCCAACGCACGGGGCGTTCACTGGCTCCACCCCCGCTTCCGCCTCCCAGGTCCCTGGAGCAACCATGTCCCCTGCCCGCACGAGACTCCTCGCCGGTGCCGCCGCCCTCAGCGCGGGCACCCTGCTGCTCACCGCGTGTTCCGGGTCGAGCGGCACGTCGTCCACCTCGCACGACACCGTCGACTACGCGCTGCCGGCGAACTTCACCCCGAACTGGATCCTGCCGATCGGCACCGCGGCCCACCTCAACACCAACAACATCTCCATCGCGAACACCCTGTGGGAACCGCTCATCGCCTACGACGGCTCCACCGGCAGGATCGCCTGGAACAAGGCGGGTTCGGTGGCCACGGACGCGAAGTTCGCCGCCGACGACAAGAGCGTGACGATCACCCTGGGCGAGAGGCACTGGAGCGACGGGAAGCCGATCACCTCCGCGGACGTGAAGTTCTGGTTCGACCTGATCAAGGCGAACAAGGCGCAGTGGGCGGGCTACAACCCGGGCAAGGCGCCGGACAACTGGACGTCCTTCAGGACGGTCGACGCCCGCCGTTTCACGATCACCTTCGACAAGGCCTACAACCCCCAGTGGATGCTGGCCAACGAGCTGAACTCCATCACCCCGCTCCCCCAGCACGCCTGGGCCGGCGGCCGGGACGCCACGCAGGCGTGGACGTATCTCAACGACGCGGCGAAGAACATCTCCGGTTACGCCTCGAACCCGCTGTGGAAGACCATCAGCGGCCCCTACGCGGTCAAGTCCTTCTCGACCGCGGGCAAGGTGGTCCTGACCGCCAACAAGAAGTACGACGGCGGCGAGAAGGCGAGCATCCCGACGGTGAACCTGCTTCCGTTCACCACCGCCGACGCCGAGAAGAACGCCCTGCGGTCCGGCAGCGTCGACTACGGCTACATCGAGCCGACCGACCTCGACCAGAAGGACAGCTTCACCGCACAGGGCTACAGGGTGGAGCCGTGGTCGGGCTGGGCGATCACCTACATGCCGTACAACTTCAACAACCCGGCGATGGGCGCGGTGTTCAAGCAGCTCTACGCCCGTCAGGCCGTCCAGCACTCGATCGACCAGGCCGGCCTCGCGAAGGTCGTCCTCAACGGGACGGCGGTGCCGGGCTACGGGCCGATCCCGCAGGGACAGGCCTCGGACTTCCTGTCGCCGGTGCAGAGGGAGAACCCGTATCCCTTCTCGAACGACACCGCCAAGTCCCTGCTGACCAGCCATGGTTGGACCGAGCAAGGCGGTGTGATGACCTGCACCGAGCCCGCGAGGTGCGGTGCGGGCGTCGCGAAGGGCACGAAGTTCGAGATGCAGGTGCTCTCGCAGTCCGGGTCGGCCGTCACCGACAACATGATGAGCGCGATCCAGTCCTCGCTCGCGAAGACCGGCATCAAGTTCTCCATCAGGACGGCTCCGGTCAACTCGGTGCTCTCGCAGACCCCGCAGTGCACCGCGGGGCGGTCGATCTGCAAGTGGCAGCTGAGTTTCTTCGGCACGGCGGGCAGTTGGTACTTCAACGCCTTCCCGACCGGTGACTCGCTGTTCCAGACCGGCGGCGGCTCGAACTTCGGCAACTACTCGAACCCCGAGGTGGACAAGCTCATCTCCGCGACGACGACGTCGAGTTCGAACCAGGCCGTCCAGGACTACAGCGCGGCCCTCGCCAAGGACCTGCCGGTGATCTGGCTGCCCGAGCCGGACTACCAGATCTCCGTCGTCAGGAACGGCCTCGGCGGGTTCTCGCAGGACTCGCTGGCCAACTTCCACCCGGCACAGTGGAAGTGGACGAACTAGTGGACACGGTCCGCTACCTCGGCCGGCGGCTCCTTCAGTCCCTCGCCGTGATCCTGATCGTCACGATCGTGGTCTTCTGTCTGCTGCACGCGCTCCCCGGGGGTCCCGCGCGCGGGATCCTGGGACCGCAGGCGACGGCCGGGCAGATCGCCGCGTTCAACCACGAGCAGGGGCTCGACCGGTCCCTGCCCGTGCAGTACGTCCTCTATCTGCGGGAGTTGGTGCGAGGGGATCTCGGGACGTCGTACACCCTGAACGAGGCGGTGTCCCGGCTGATCGAGCAACGGCTGCCGAAGACGCTGGTGCTGACCGTGCTGTCGGCGCTGGTGGGGCTGGTGCTGGCGGTGCCGCTGGGCATGTGGCAGGCGGTACGGCGGAACAGGCCGACGGACTACGTCATCACCACGCTGAGCTTCGTCGCGTATGCGACGCCGGTGTACTTCCTGGGGCTGCTGCTGATCCTGCTGTTCACGCAGACGCTGCGGTGGTTTCCCTCGCAGGCGCCTCAAGGGGACACGCTGGCGCAGGTGTTCGCGGATCCGGCGGGGCTGGTGCTGCCGGTGGTGACGGGAGCGGCTTCCATGGTCGCCGTGTTCAGCCGGTACATGCGGGGGGCGACGCTGGAGAACCTCTCCGAGGACTATGTGCGGACCGCTCGGGCGGGGGGTGCGGGGCAGTACGCGGTGCTGTTTCGGCATGTGTTCCGGAACTCGCTGACTCCGGTGGTGGCGATGCTGGGGTATTACGTGCCGGTGCTGTTCGGGGGTGCGCTGGTGGTGGAGCAGCTCTTCAACTACCCGGGGATGGGGCTGTTGTTCTGGTCTGCGGCTCAGTCGTCGGACTATCCGGTGCTGCTGGGGTGCGTGTTGGTGATCTCTGTGGCGACGGTCGTGGGGACGCTGCTTGCCGATGTCGTGCAGCGGGTTGTGGATCCTCGGGTGAAGGGGCGGACATGAGTGTTCAGAGTGCGGGCCGGTGGGGGCTGGTCGCGCAGTTCCCCGCGCCCCTGAGGGCGCGCTTCGCGCGCAACAAGCTGGCCGTGACCGGACTCATCACGGTCGTCCTCTTCCTGCTCCTGTGTTTCATCGGGCCGCTTCTCTACTCCACCGACCAGACCCACACCGACCTCACCCAGGTCAACCTCCCTCCCAGCGGAGCGCACTGGCTCGGTACCGATGCCGTCGGGCACGATCAGCTCGGGCGGCTCATGTACGGGGGGCAGGTGTCGCTGCTCGTGGGGCTCGCGGCCGGGGTGCTGGCCACCGTCATCGGGACGGTGTGGGGAGCGGTCGCCGGGTACGCCGGCGGGTGGGTCGACGCCGTGATGATGCGGGTCGTCGACGCCGGGATCGCCATTCCCGCGCTGTTCATCCTGCTCGTGGTGTCCGCCATCACCAGTCCCGGCACGCTCGGGCTGATCGTCGTGCTCGGGCTGGTGTCCTGGCTGGTGCCGTCCCGGCTCGTGCGGGCCGAGACGCTCACACTGAAGAACCGGGACTACGTGCTGACCCTGCGGGCCACCGGGGGGACGCACGGGCGGGCGATCCGGCGGCACATCCTGCCCAACGCCGTCTCCACGATCGTCGTCGCGGCCACCTTCCAGGTCGCCGACGCGATCCTGCTCATCGCCTACGTGTCGTATCTCGGCCTCGGTGTGCAGCCGCCGAAGACCGACTGGGGCGGCATGCTGTCGGCCGGGCTGACGGCCGCGTACTCGGGGCGCTGGTGGCTGATCGTGCCGCCGGGCCTCGCGATCATCCTCGTCGTGTGCGCGTTCAACGCGATCGGCGACGGGCTGCGGGACGCCTTCGACGTGAGGGGACGCGCGTGACCATCCTGACCATCGAGGACCTCGGGGTGACCTTCGCGACGGAGACCGGTGACGTGCCCGCGGTGCGGGGGGTGTCCCTGCACGTGCGGCCCGGCGAGACGCTGGCGCTGGTCGGTGAGTCGGGCTCCGGGAAGTCGACGGTGGCGCTCGCCGCGATGGGGCTGCTGCCGGGCACCGCGCGGGCCTCGGGGCGGATCTCGGTCGACGGTACGGAGATCGTCGGGGCGCCGGAGGCCTCGCTCACCCGGCTGCGGGGGCGGACCGCCTCCATGGTCTTCCAGGAGCCGGCCACCGCCCTCGATCCGCTGACCCGGGTCGGTGCCCAGATCGCTGAAGTCGTACGCAATCACCGGGACGTCTCCCGGTCGCAGGCCGCGCGTGAGGCGGTCGAACTGCTGCGGCGCGTCGGGATTCCGGAGCCGGAGCGGCGGGCCTCGGCCTTCCCCTTCGAGCTGTCGGGCGGGCAGCGGCAGCGGGTCGTCATCGCCATGGCGATCGCCAACTCGCCGCGTCTGCTGATCGCGGACGAGCCGACCACCGCGCTCGACGTCACCGTGCAGGCCGAGATCCTGGACCTGCTGCGGGGACTGGCCGCCGACTCGGGCACGGGCGTGCTGCTGGTCACGCACAACATGGGCGTGGTCGCCGACTTCGCCGACCGGGTCGCGGTGATGCTGCGGGGCGAGGTCGTGGAGACGGGCTCGGTGCGGGAGGTGCTGTTGCGGCCCGGACACGACTACACGCGAGGGCTGCTGGCGGCGGTGCCGCGGCTACGGCTCAGCGCTGCGGACGCGCCGCGGGCCGACAGGGGTGCCCCGCCGCCCCATAGCGGTACCGGCGCCCCGCCGGCCGACACGAGTGCCGACGCCCCACGGGCCGACACGGGTACCGACGCCCCGCCGGCCGACATCTGCACCGGCACCCGACAGCCCGAGGAGGCCGCTGCCCCGGTGGTGCGGCTCCGGGACGTGTCCGTGCGGTTCGGCCGGGTGCGGGCTCTCGACGGGGTCTCCCTCGACGTGCGGCCCGGTGAGACCGTGGGGCTCGTCGGCGAGTCCGGGTCGGGCAAGTCGACGGCGGCCAGGGTCGCGCTCGGGCTCGTCGCGCCCGCCTCCGGCGCGGTGTCGCTGTTCGGCGCCGACCTGCGCCGGGTCCGGGGACGGCGGCGGCGCGCCCTGCTGGCCGGGGTGGGCGTGGTGCTCCAGGATCCGGTGGCCTCGCTGGACGCGCGGATGAGTGTGGCGGAGTGCGTGGCCGAGCCGTTGCGGGTGCACCGCCGGGGCATGGCCGCGGGCGAGCGTCGGGACCGGGTCGCCGAGGTCCTCGAACTCGTGCGCCTGTCGCGGGAGTTGGCGGGTCGCGGGCCGCGTGAGCTGTCCGGTGGGCAGCGGCAGCGGGTGAGCCTGGCCCGGGCGCTGGTGCTGGAGCCCCGGCTGCTGGTGGCGGACGAGCCGACCAGCGCGCTGGACGTCAGCGTGCAGCGGACCGTCCTGGAGGTGATCCCCGAGTTGCAGCGGGAGTTGGGGTTCGCCTGTCTCTTCGTCTCCCACGACCTGGCCGTCGTGCAGGAGTTCGCGGGCCGGGTGGTCGTGATGCGGGAGGGGCGCGTCGAGGAGCAGGGGCCGACCACGGCCACGCTGTTGAACCCGGGGACCGAGTACACCCGGCGGCTCATCGCGGCCGTCCCCGTGCCGGACCCGGTGGTGCAGCGCGAGCGGCGGGCCCGGCGGCGGGCGGAGGTCACCGCGTGAGGGTGTTCGCCGGTGTGGACATCGGCGGTACGACCACGCAAGTGGCCCTGTGCGCAGAGGACTTGACAGTCGTGGACCGGCTGGAGACGGCCACCCCGGCGACCGCCGGCGGGGCCGCGATGACCGGGGCCGCGCTGGCTGCCGTACGCCTGCTGCTGGACCGCAACGACGCACGGCTGCTCGGGGTCGGGGTCGGGGCGGCGGGTGTGGTGGACGCCGTGGGCGGGCGGGTGCTGGTGGCCAGCGACTCGTTCCGGGGCTGGGCCGGGTTCGCGGTGACGGCGGTGTTCGAGGCGGCGCTAGGGGTGCCGGCGTTCCTGGACAACGACGTCAACGCGTTCCTGCGCGGCGAGGCGACGGCCGGGGCGGTCGCCGGGGAGCGGCATGTGCTCGGGATGACCCTCGGGACGGGGGTCGGCGGAGCCCTGTGGCTGGACGGCGCGCTGTACGGCGGGCCGCACGGCGCGGCGGGCGAGATCGGGCACGTCCCCGGCTTCGGCGAGCTGCCCTGCACGTGCGGAGGGCGCGGGCATCTGGAGACGCTGGCCTCCGGGCGGGCGATCGCGGCCCGGTACGGCGAGCGGACCGGCCGTACGGTGAGCGCCCGCGAGGTGGCGGCGGCCGCCGACCCGGACGCGCTCGCCGTGTACGAGGACGCGGGGGCCGCCGTGGCGCGGGCGCTGCTGGTCACGGCGGGCCTGCTGGACGTGACCACCGTGGTGCTGGGCGGCGGCGTCACCCGCGCCTGGCACCTGCTGGCACCGCCCGTCCACCACGCCCTGACAGCCGAACCCCCGGTCAGCGGCCGGCCGTTGCGAGTGCTGCCCGCCCTGCTCGGCGGGGACGCGGTGGTGGTGGGAGCGGCGGCGCGGGTACGGGCGGAACTGGGCGGACGGTGACTTACAGCGACGCACGCCCGGAAACCGGCACCGGGGCGCACCCACGAGAGGCACGCCCCGGAAGCCGGAACCGGTTCAGCCCAGCCCGTTCGCCTTCAGCCAGGCCTTCGCCACATCCAGCGGGTCCTTGTTCTCCAGCTGGACCTGGGAGTCCATGTCGAGGAGCGCCTTCGTGTCCAGCTTGGCGGAGACCGCGTTCAGGGCGGCCACGCCCTCCTGGCTGAGACTGGACTTGTAGACCAGCGGGGTCACGTTCGCGAAGCCGAAGAGGTTCTTCGGGTCCTGGAGGACGACGAACTTCTCCTTGGTGATGGTCGGGTCGGTCGTGAAGATGTCCGCGGCCTGCACGGTGTTCTTCTTCAGCGCCGCCTGCGTCAGCGGACCACCCGCGTCGAGCGCCTTGAAGGACTTGAACTTCAGGCCGTACTCCGACTCCAGGCCCAGCAGGCCCTGCTGCCGGGTCTGGAACTCGGGCGAACCGCCGATGACCAGCTCCCCGGCGATGCTCTTGAGGTCGGCGAGGGTGGACGCGGAGGTCAGGTTGTACTTCTTCGCGGTGTCCGCGTTGACCGTGACCGAGTCCTTGTCCTCCGCCGGCGCCGACTCGAGCAGCGTCAGCTTGGGGTCGAGCTTGGCCTTGACCCCGGTGTTCACGGCCGCGGCCGACTCCTGCGCCGCGTCCTTGTCGAGGTAGGCCAGCAGCGAGCCGTTGTACTCGGGCAGGACGGTGATCGAGCCGTTCTTCAGCAGGCCGTACGTGGTCTCGCGGCTGCCGATGTTGGGCTTGTACGTGACCTTGACGCCCTTGGCCTTCAGGGCCTCGCCGTAGATGTCGGCGAGCAGGATGCTCTCGGCGAAGTTGTTGGAGCCGACGACGACGGTGTCGCTGTTGCCGGCACCCCCGCTGGCCTCGTTGAGCGGGTCGGAGGTGTCGTCGGAGGACCCACATCCCGCCAGCAGGACCGTGGCGGCGGCGAGCGCGACGGCGGCCAGGCCGGGGTTCTTCCTGATGGACCTGCGGTGTACGGCGGTAACAGTCACGATTCCCGTTCCGGACTCAGGGGGACTCAAGAGGATTCAGGGGGCTTGGAGTGAAGCCCTCGGCTTCGGGGAAGCCCTTGCCCTGATCCAATCCAGCCTGTTCTCGCCCAGTCAAGACCGGCCTGGTCACAATTGGCCTCAATCACCACTGGGTTGTGAAGGAAAAGCGAAACCGGCCCGCCGGGCGCCGACAGGTTGTAACGGATTCTTGACTCAGGGCGGCGGGAAGCGCTGTCCGAAGAGGCTGTAGTCTCGCCGAAGTTGGCGCCGGTCACACAGGCGTGCGGGAGCCACTGAGGTGTCCCTATGCACCGTCCCGTAGCGATCAGAATCGGTCATGCGCGCTCAGCGCGTGTCGGCCGGGACATCCATGAAGGAGGGCTGGTGTCCACGAACGAGGTGGACGCGTCCACCCGGTCGGCACCGCCGCCGAGCCGGGTCGATGTACGCGACGACCGGGGCCTGCGGGACTTCGCCGAGCGCTGGCCGTTCCGGCGCAAGCTCAACATCCTGGTGGGCGTGCCGCTCGCGGTGGTCGCCGCGCTGCTGGCCTACCTCTTCGCCGACCAGGTCGGCCAGTCCCAGGACGCGTCGAAGGCCGCCCAGCTGGTGCGGGACAGCGCCCAGGTCGCCAAGCTGGTCGGGCAGTTGGAGGCCGAGCACCAGCAGGCCGTACTGCTCTCCGTGCGCCACCAGTCCAACCGGGCCGGTGACACCCCCTCGCAGACCGCCTACCGCGAGGCCCAGCTCCGGGTGGACAACCAGGTCGAGAAGGTCCGCACGACCTTCGGCGACCGGCTGCCGGACGACGAGGCCGAGGCGCTGCGCGAGGTCAGCGCGCTGGAGGACCTGCGCGACACCATCGAGAAGGCGTATCTGCCCGCCGACAACATCGACCCGGCCTACAGCGACGCCGCCAAGGGCCTGATCGACGGCCTCGGGCTCGACCGGAACCCGGCTCTCGCGGCCACCTTCACCGGCAACCTGCTCGACTCGCTGCTGCGCGCCGACGCCGCCCACGGCTCCTTCGAGACGGGTGTCTTCTCCGCGACGACCGGTGACTCCAACGCCCTCATCGAGCTGATCGGCGCGATCGGCTCCTACGACGAGTACACCCACCAGGTCGAGCGCTTCGGCCGGTTCGCCTCCCCGGAGCAGACCGAGGAACTCGGCGACATCGAGCACAACAGCGCCCAGGCGACCATCGCCCGGCAGTACGCCGAGCTCCAGATCGACCCGGGCTCGCTCCAGGCCGAGAGCCAGTCCGACATCAAGGCCGCCTTCCAGGAGGCGCTCGACTCCTACCCGGACTACCGCACCCAGGCCCGGACCCGGCTGAAGACCACCACCTCGCTGATCGACCAGATCGCCCACCGCGCCGACACCGCCTCCCGGGACGCGCGCACCAACGCGATCTGGCTGCTCGGCTCCGCCCTGCTGGGCTTCGTGCTCTGGCTGGCCTTCTCGGTCGCCGTACGGCGTTCGGTGGTGCGGCCGGTGCAGGCGCTGACCGGTGCCGCCAAGCAGGTCGCCGAGGTGGCGGGCCGTGAGCTCGCCCGCGTGGCCGACGACGACACCGAGGACACCGGGACGCCGCGGCTCCAGGAGATGCCGGTCACCGCGAAGGACGAGATCGGTGACCTCGCCGATGTGTTCAACCAGGTGCAGACCACCGCGGTCGCGCTGCTGGAACGCCAGGTGCTCAGCCGGCGCAACGTCGCCGAGATGTTCGGCAACGTGGGCCGCCGGGTCAGCAACCTCACCACGCGGCAGCTGGCGCTGATCGACGCGGTCGAGCGCGGCGAGACCGACCCGGCGCTGCTGGAACGCCTCTACAGCATCGACCACATCGCGGTGCGCCTGCGCCGCAACGCCGACAGCCTGATGCTCCTCGCGGGCATCCGCGAGACCGTCCTCGACTCCGGTCCGCTCGCCCTCACCAACGTGGTGCGGGCCGCGCTCGGGCAGATCGAGGGGTTCCAGCGGGTCTCCCTCCAGGCCGGCACCGAGGTCATGGTCGAGCCCGACATCATCGGCGACCTCACGCTGATGGTGGCCGAACTCGTCGAGAACGCGGTGTCGTTCTCGCCCGCGGGCAGCCCGGTCGAGGTGATCGTCAAGGACAGCCGCGAGGGTGCGCTGGTGGTGATCTCCGACCACGGTCTCGGCATGAGCGCCGAGCGCCTGGCGGAGGAGAACGCCCGCCTCATCCGCCGCGAGCGCCTCGACCTGGTCCCGACGAAGGTCCTCGGTCTCTTCGTGGTCGGCACGCTGGCGCGCCGCTGGGAGGTGGGCGTCACCCTCTCCCGCACCCCCGGCGGCGGCGTGACGGCCGAGGTGACCATCCCGTCCTCCCTCCTGCTGACGATGAGCCCGGTGGCGGTGGCCGCCGGAACCGCGACGACGACGGCACGACCGGACTCCGCACCGCTCCCGACCCCGGCGCACGCCGACACGGCCCCGGCGGCCGCCCGCCCGGACACCGGCACGGCATCCCGCCCGGCACCGTCCTGGGCCTCGACCCCCGGCCCGGACACCGCCCCGGACCCGACACCCACCCCGCATCCGCTTCCGGCCACGGGTTCTACGGCGGCCCAGCCCGAGTCCGGCCAGGAGACACCCCCAGCCACAGGGGACCGGCGCACCACCACCCCCGCGCCCGGCGTCACCGCAGCCGCCGACGCCGACGACACCTCCCCGCTCCCGCGCCGGGTCCCGCAGCGCGACATCGCCTCCGCCGCCCCGGACTCCGAATCCCCCTCCTCCACCACCCCGTTCATCCCGAAGGCCCGCCCCGGTGAGCCGACGGCGTCCGCCACGGTCCCGGCCGGCGAGGCACCCGGCACCGCCGACCACCCCGCCGACGACCCCACCGGCGCCCGCCCCCTGCGTCGCCGGGTCCGCGGGGCCACGCTGCGGACCACCCTCGGTGCCGACGCCGTACCGAGGACCGCTCCTGTCCCGCCCGCCGACGCGGAGGCCGTGCGCGACGCGCTCGACGAGTTCGAGGCGGCCGTGGAGCGCGCCCACCGGGACACCGGCAGCCACTCGAGACCGGTCCTGAAGGACACCGTGGAAACCCACCAGACCGCATCCAACCCCCCGCACGAACAGAACCACTCCCCGGAAGGAGCGGAGCAGTGAGCACGTCCACAGGTGACACGCCTACGGGAGGCAGCACGCCCGCCGATCTGCAGGCCGCCGCAGCCGACTTCACCTGGCTGCTGAACCGTTTCGCGACGGAGACCGCGGGCGTCGTCGACGCCATCGCGGTGTCCTCGGACGGGCTGCTCATCGCCGTGTCGGAGCTGCGTGAGCACGCGGACTCCGAGCGTCTGGCCGCGATCGTCTCCGGCATTACGAGCCTGGCCGCCGGCGCCTCCGGCAACTACGGCCTGGGCGGCCTCAACAAGGTCATCATCGACCTGGAGGGCGGCCACGTCCTGGTCTCCGCGATCGGCAGCGGCGCCGTGCTCGGCGTCGTCACCGACAAGGAGGCCAAGCTCGGCAACATCGCGTACGAGATGACCCTGTTCGCGAACCGCGCCGGTGCCGCGCTCAGCCCTCAGCTCGTGCTGGAGCTGAAGAACAGCGTCGGCACCACGTCGAAGCGCTGACCGAGGAGGAAGCGCAGTCATGGCGGACGGCAGCACGCCTCCGGACCCGGGGCCGGGCGGCCCCGTGCCCGCCGTACGGCCGTTCCTCGTCACCGCCGGCCGGGTGGCACCCGATCCGTCCGGCCGGACGATGCCCGTGGAGACCCAGGTGGTGGCCACCGCCGAGGGACTCGCCGTGCTCGACCGGCTGGCCTTCGAACAGCACGACATCGTCGCCGCGTGCCGCATCCCGCAGTCCATCGCGGAGATCGCGGCCCGGCTGCGGCTGCACCTGAACGTGGTGCGGATCCTCGCCGAGGACCTGCGCACGGCGGGGCAGCTGACGGTGCACGTGCCCGACACCGGCGTCACCCACGACGCCTCCGTCCTGCGCAGGCTCATCGACGGCCTGCGTGCCATCCCCGACTCCCGAGGGGTACTCCGTGACACCGACTGAACCGGCCACTCGGCCCTCGGCCGCGCCCTCCGGCGCCGTACGACCGCCGCTGCCGGTCAAAATGGTGATCGCGGGCGGCTTCGGGGTGGGCAAGACCACCGCGGTCGGCTCGATCTCCGAGATCGAGCCGCTGACCACGGAGGCCGCCATCACCGAGGTCGCCGCGGGCGTGGACGACCTCAGCCACACCCCGCGCAAGACCACGACCACGGTCGCGATGGACTTCGGCTGCATCACCGTCGACCCGACCCTGAAGCTGTATCTGTTCGGCACGCCCGGCCAGGAGCGCTTCGGCTTCATGTGGGACGACATCGTCGAGGGCGCGGTCGGCGGCCTGGTCATCGTCGACACCCGCCGCCTCGACGACTGCTACGCCGCGGTCGACTACTTCGAGCACAAGCAGATCCCGTTCGCGGTGGCCGTCAACGCCTTCGACGGCAAGGTCGACCACACCCTGGACGAGGTCCGCTGGGCCCTGGACGTCAACGACCGCGTCCCGGTGATCGTGTTCGACGCGAGGGAACGGGGTTCGGTGAGGGACGCCCTGCTGGTTGTACTGGAACAGGCCTTGGCGCGTACAGAAGGGTGACTGGTCCAGGGGCGCGGGGAACTGCGCGACAAGCCACAACGGCGCCGCGGCCGCCAAACAACCGACCGCGGCACCCCGTCAGGCGCTCCTACGCACTCCGCCGCACCCCGCGAGAAACGGTGAACCGAGCAACACCCCAGAACACCGCCAACGTGACCAACGCCAGCGCAGCGACGAGCGTCGCCCCACCCACGACCTTCTCGTAGTTGCGCTGGTAGAGCCCGTCCACGATGTACCGCCCGAGCCCGCCCAAAGACACATACGCGGCGATCGTGGCCGTGGACACGATCTGGATCGCCGCCGACCGCAGCCCGCCGAGGATGAGCGGAAGCGCGACCGGCAGCTCGACCCGGAACAGCACCTCCACCTCGTGCATGCCCATCCCCCGCGCCGCGTCCACCGGCGCGGGATCCACCGACCGCATCGCCTCGTACGTGGTGACGAGGATCGGCGGCACGGCGAGCACGACCAGCGGGGTCATCACGTTGATGAGTCCGAACCCGAGCGACAGCGTCATCAGCACCAGCAGACCGAAGGTCGGCAGGGCCCGTCCGGCGACGGCGATGAAGGCCAGCGCGTTGCCGCCGCGCCCGTAGTGCCCGGTGACCAGGCCCACCGGCAGTCCGATCGCCGCGGCGATGGCCAGCGCCTCCAGGGTGTACTGGACGTGCTCCCAGAGCCTGGTCGGAATCCCGTCGTAGCCCTGCCAGTGGGCGCTGTCGCTGAAGAACGCGTTGATGAAGTTGAGGACGTTCACCGGGCGGCGACCTCCGGTTCGGGCCGCTGCGCGCGGCGCGCCCGCGCGCCGCTCGGCATCCACGGCGTCAACAGCAGGCGTACGACGACCAGGAGCCCGTCGGCGAGGATCGCGAGGACCGCCATGGTCAGCACGGCGTTCACGGCGAGTTCGGGCCGGTTGTAGATGTTCGCGTCGTTGATGAGGTTGCCCAGCGCGCCCTGGTTGCCGATGAGGGCGCCGACGCTGACGAGCGAGATGCTCGACACGGTCGCCACCCGCAGTCCCGCGATGATGGCGGGCACCGCGATCGGCAACTGGACCAGGGCGTAACGGCGTACGGGCCCGAAGCCCATCGCGGTCGCGGCGGCGAGGGTCTCCTGCGGCACCGAGCGGACGCCGTCGACGATCGCCGGGACCAGGATGACGAGGGTGTAGACGGTGAGCGGGATCATCACCGTGAGCTCGGTCTGGCCGGTGTAGTCGATGAGGACGACGAAGAAGGCCAGCGAGGGGATGGCGTACAGCACGGTCGTCACCCACAGCACCGGCGGGTACAACCACCTGAAGCGCACGCACAGTTGGGACAGCGGAAGCGCGATCACCAGTCCGGCGAGGACCGGCAGCAGGGCCTCCCGGAGGTGCAGGCCGATCAGCCCGAACCAGCTGTGCTGGAGGTCGCTGGGGATGTCGAAGAAGCCGTTCACCGCACGGCCTCGGAGCCGCTACGGCCTTCCGCGTGCGCCCCGCGGATCGCCTCGCCGATGGCCTGCTGGGAGACCACTCCGGCGACCCGCCCCTCGGCATCGACGCCGACGGCCCAGCCGGTGGGCGAGAGCACCGCGCAGTCGAGGGCGGCCCGCAGCGAGTCGGTGCCGGCCACGAACGGCCGCCCGTACGACAGCAGTCGAGCGGGATCGATGCTGCCGGCGGTCAGGTTCCGCGGTTCGCTCCAGCCGAGGGGCCGGCCGTCCAGGTCGGTGACGAGGAGGTAGGGGGCCTCGTCGGTGGCGCGGGCGGCGATCTGCTCGGCGGTGGCGTCGGAGGCGATCACCGGTCCGGTGAGCAGCCGCAGTCCGGCGGAGCCGAAGAAGGAGAGCCGGCGGATGCCCCGGTCGGTGCCGAGGAAGTCCTCGACGAAGGCGTCGGCGGGGTGGGAGAGCAGTTCGGCGGGCGGCGCGTACTGGGCGAGCTTGCCGCCGGTGCGCAGCACGGCGACCATCGTGCCGATCTTGACGGCCTCGTCGATGTCATGGGTGACGAAGACGATGGTCTTGCCCAACTCCGCCTGGATGCGCAGGAGTTCCTCCTGAAGGCCCTTGCGCACGATGGGGTCGACGGCCGAGAAGGGCTCGTCCATCAGGAGCACCGGCGGGTCGGCAGCGAGCGCCCGGGCCACCCCGACGCGCTGCTGCTGGCCGCCGGAGAGCTGGTAGGGGTACCGCTTGGCGAGCGAGCCGTCGAGCCCGACCCGCTCCATCAGCTCCCGCGCCCGGGCCCGCGCCTTGTCCTTGCCCCAGCCCAGCATGCGGGGCACGGTGGCGATGTTGTCGACGATCGTGCGGTGCTGGAAGAGACCGGCGTTCTGGATGACGTACCCCATGGACCGGCGCAGTGTGTTGACCGGCTGCTGCCGGCTGTCCTTGCCGTCGATCAGGATGGTGCCCTCGCTGGGCTCCACCATCCGGTTGATCATGCGCAGGGTCGTCGTCTTGCCGCAGCCCGAGGGTCCCACGAGGACGGTGATCGAGCGGTCGGGTATGTCCAACGAGAGCCGGTCTACCGCCACCGTGCCGTCCGGGTACCGCTTGGTGACTGAATCTATCCGTATCAAGGCGCCGAATACCCTTCGGGTCTGGCAGAGGATGTCCGCATTCGGCCGGACCAGCAGGCCGTTCGGCAGAGTCTAGACCGCTTGCGTGACGTGGCTGCGGTTGAGGTCGTGTACCTGTTCGGAGCCGGCGATCAGCCGCAGGGTGCCCAGGCCGCCGGGGGCGTGCGGTTCCAGACACTGGGTCGCGTCGACGAACAGGGCGTAGTTCACGCCGTCGTTGTGGGCCGAGCGGAAGCGGATGCCGTCGACCCACGGCTCGGCCGACGCACGGAAGTAGTCGGTGACGTACTGCGTGGGCCGGTAGTCACGGTGTTTGCGGCCGTCGTAGAAGACCGGGCGGCTGAGGTCCCGGGCGAAGTCCCGCAGGAAGACCAGGCAGTCACGGCGTTCGGCCTGTTTCTGGTCGAAGGGGCTCGGCAGGTCCGGAATGTCGGCGAGGTCGAGCATCCGCAGCGGTCGGGTCGTCTCGAAGGCCGCGACGGCGACGAAGGGGCGGCGTCCGTCCCGGGCGGCGAGCTCCACGACGGCCGTGTCCCGGTCGGCGGAGCCGTAGAACAGCGGGACCCCCGATCGGCTCATCCGGTTCTCCGCCGCGCGCTCGGCGGGCACCGATCCGATGTCGGACGCCCGGAAGCCGGGGAGGTCGCCGTTGGGGCGCATCCGGCCGCGCCAGATCTCGGCGCCCGGTGCGGCCTCCTTGATCAGCCCCTCCTCGCGGACCATGTCGGCGATCCGGCCCATGAGGGACTCCAGCCGGTCCCGGTCGGAGCCGGGTGAGGGATCGCTGCCCGGTAAGTCCAGGTCGCGTTCGGCCACCGTGCTGCACAGCCAGTCCCAGTTCTCCTGCACCGCACAGGAACGGGGCACGAACACGACGGGCTTCCCGCTCCACTGCCGCTGGTCGATGTAGCCCAGAACGGCCTTGAGCACCTCGCCGTCGAGCGCCGGCCGGCAGTGCTCGGTGACGGCCTGGACCGGATCGGGCGGCGCCTTGGGAGAGCCGTGTCCGGACAGCGCGGACAGGACCACGTCGGTGAGCCGGGCGATCGAGACGACCGGCACCGCCACGACCGGGGCCGGGCCGCCGTGTGCACCGGCGCAGAAGGCGCACTCGCCCTCGGACGCGATGCCTTGGAGCTCTGCGGCGAGGAACGCGTCGTGGACGTGCAGCAGGCACAGCCTGTCGGCACCCGGGGCCGGTTCAGGGCACGCTTCGTCGCCGTCGGCGCTCGCCATGGGTCAACGGTACCCCGGCGTCATATCGTGCGCCGGTTGACGTGCGCGGCCTCGTTCTCCGCCTTCTTCGCCAGCAGCAGTTCCTTGAGCTGCTCGAAGCTGCGTCTCCTGCGGGCGGCGAAGTGGATGCTCCAGGAACTGTCGTCGGACAGCTCGGTCATCAGCGCGTCCCAGACCAGCTCGAAGCTCTTGGCCAGCGTCATGTCACCGCGCCCCGACCCGAGCAGGGGCAGACAGATGGAGCTGAGGGGCAGGCCCAGTTCACGGCGTTCCGCGCGGGCCACCTTGAAGATGTTGTGCGTGGCCCGGGTGACGGCGTTCCGGTTGACGAGGTAGTCACCGGTTCCGTCGTCCACCGGGGTGGCGACGGCCGCGTGGTAGATGCGGTGGATGTTGCATTCGGCGAGCGCGCCGGAGGAGGTCGGCGCGACCGTGCCCTCCAGCACCGGGAGACCGTAACGGGCGTTGGCCCGCAGCCACGCGATGAGTCCGTCGCCGGCCACGTCCTCCAGGATCTCGCCACCGGCCCCTTTGTGGGCGGCGGCCCGGCGCAGACTGCCCGAGGTGGAGGACTTGAAGAACTGGGACATCTGCAAGTAGATGTTCTCCGAGGACACCACGATGTCGATACCGGACAGTTGTTCCAGCGGGCCGCCGTGAATGAAGAACTGGGTGGTGGAGGAGCCGGTCTGGACGACCACCGGTCCGAACAACCGGTGTTCCGCGAGGAAGTCCTCGCCGCGTCCTTGCGACTGCGCGTGGGTGGGCGCACCGGAGACGGACTCCTCGGGAAAAGGCTCCCTGAGGGCCTTTTCCAGATCACCCTGGAGAGCCCGCGCGAGCCGCCCGTCGGAGCCGGGCCTGATGATGGAGAAGTGGTCACCGGGCAGCACACCGGCCTGGGGGAAGACGCTCACGGCCGAGGCGTGCGGCACGACGTTGTCGCTCTCGCCGGCGTAGGACACGAAGGGGATCGGGCAGCTGTCGCTCGACACGTGCGGAGCGTGCACGATGCCCGTCAGCACCCGGCGCTGCGCTTCCAGCACCGGCCCCTGGAGCGGCCGCAGTTCACGCTCCTGGCTGCCGCCGACGAGGCCCATGAGACCGCGGCGCGACAACAGCAGGAGATCCGAACCGTTGTTGGGGCAGGCGAACATGACCACCCGCCGGATCCGGGCGAGTTCCCAGCCGCGGCCCTCCTCCAGCATCCGCGCCAGATACCGCTGGACCACGAGTCCGCCCTGGCTGTGGGTGACGAAGACGAGGCGCTCGTGGGAGACCGGCTGGCCGTCCAGATAACTCCGCAGACTTTCCGCCACGGTGTCGAACGTCGGCATTTTGCGCAGCGGGTTCATCGACGTGCGCGGTGACGCATAGTCGAATGCAAGCAAATCGAATTCCTGTGCAGGGCCGGGCATTCCGGATAACTGCGCCCGGAGGTCGCGCCAGGTCTCCGACGAGGAGAACAGCCCATGGACGAAGACGATCGCGGCTCTGCCCATACATCCCCCGTCACCGCGTCCCCCGCCCCCGGCGGCCCGTCTCGGTTCCCAGGAATATAACCGTCCCGGTGCCGCGCCAACCGTCTTTTCCAGGTGCCGGATCGGGCTCCGCCGTGAGTTTCCTGTGAGTCCGCTGATTCTCATCCTTCGTTCAGCGAAGCCACAGGGATCACCCAGCACCGGACCCGAGGGTCAGGGCAACCACCGCTCGGAGACCTGGAGTACGTGCCATGACGACCCTCGCCCCACCGCCCGCGCCGACCACCCAGGACGGCAGGCACCGGGCCGTGCCGCCCGCCCCGGGCAGCCGGCTGCGCAGACTGTTCACGGGTGCCCCCGAGGACCCGCGCTGGGCCCGTCCCGCCCTGTGGGCGATCCTGGTCCTCGCCACGGCGCTGTACGCCTGGAACCTGTCGTCCATCACCGGCAACACCTTCTACGACGCGGCCGTCTACTCCGGCACCAAGAGCTGGAAGGCGCTCTTCTTCGGCGCCCTCGACTCCGGCAGCTTCATCACGGTCGACAAACCGCCCTTCGCGCTCTGGGTGATGGGCCTCTCGGCCCGCGTCCTCGGCTACGGCACCTGGCAGTTGATGCTGCCGATGGTGGCCGTGGGCACCGGCTCGGTGGCCCTGCTGTACCGCATGGTCAAGCGGGACTTCGGCGCCGTCGCGGGCACGATCGCCGCGCTCGCGCTGACCCTGACGCCGATCACCGTCGCCATCAACCGGGACACCAACCCCGACCCCATCCTGGTCTTCCTGATGCTGCTGGGCGCGGCCGCGCTGATGAAGGCCGTGCGCACCGGACGGATGCTGCCGCTGGTGTGGTCCGGCGTGGCGATCGGCTTCGCGTTCAACACCAAGATGATGCAGGCGTACGTCGTCCTGCCGGCCTTCTTCCTGGTCTACCTGTGGGCGGCGAAGGGCTCGCTCGGCCGCCGGATCCGCAACCTCGCCGCCGGGACCGTCGCCCTGGTCGTCTCCAGTGCCTGGTGGATGGTGGTCGTCGACCTGATCCCCGCCTCCTCCCGGCCCTACATCGGCGGCTCCACCGACAACACCGTGTGGGACCTGGTCATCGGCTACAACGGCTTCGGCCGGATCTTCGGGGCGAGTTCCTCGGTCGGCTCGCAGGGCAACGGCGCGAGCTTCGGCGGCGAGGCGGGTCTGTACCGGCTGTTCAACAGCATCATGGGCGGCCAGATCTCCTGGCTGATCCCCTTCGCCCTGATCGCCCTGATCGGCGGTCTGGTGCTGCGCGGGCGGGCTCCGCGCACGGACGCCCGGCGGGCGGCGCTGATGCTGTGGGGCGGCTGGTTCGTCCTGCACTACCTGACCTTCGCGCTCGCCGAGGGCACCTTCCACCCGTACTACGTCACCGCGATGGCGCCCGGGGTTGCCGCTCTGGCCGGTATCGGCGGCGTGATGCTGTACCAGGCCTTCCGTACGGGCTCCGCCGCGAAATGGGCCTGGGTGCTGCCGGCCGCGATCGCGGGCAGCACGGTGTGGGCGGTCGTCCTGCTCCAGCGGGTCTCCGGCTCCGGCACGCTGTACACGGTCGCCGAGGTGGTGGCCGGGGTCGCGGGTGCGGTCGCGGTGATCGGGCTGCTGCTCGGCCGGTTCACCGGACGGCGGCGGCTGACGGGCATCGCGGCCCTCGCGGCGGTCGTCGCCCTCCTCGCCGGTCCCGCGGCCTACTCTGCGTCGGCGGCCACCTCCAGCACCAACGGCACCAACCCGACGGCCGGTCCGAGCACGGGCGGCATGGGCGGGGGCATGGGTGGCGGCGGTGGCCAGCGCCCGAGCGGCAGCGGCGGCCCGGGCGGCAGCACGAGCGGCTCCACCAACTCCGGCGCCCCGTCCAACGGCGAACCCCCGTCGGGCAGCACCGCGACCACCGGCACCGCGACCACCGGCACCGAGTCCGCCCGCACCGCCGGGGGCATGGGCGGTGAGGTCTCCTCCGCGATGATCACGTATCTCCAGAAGCACCAGGACGGCGCCACCTGGCTGGTCGCGGTCGCCACCGACCAGACCGCCTCCTCGATCATCCTGGAGTCCGGTCAGCCGGTGATCTCCATGGGCGGCTGGTCCGGCTCCGACAACGCGATGACCCTCGCCAAGCTCAAGAGCCTGGTGAAGTCCGGCAAGCTGCACTACATCGTCGTCAGCGACTCCGGTCAGGGCTCCTCGAACTCCGAGATCTCCACCTGGGTCAAGAAGAACGGCACGGCGGTGAGCGCCTACAGCGGCCTGTACCGCCTGGACGCCTCGGACGTCGGCTGACCCTCCCGGCAGTGCGGAGGGCGGGCCCCCGGTTCCACAC
>NZ_JBHUXV010000103.1:0-34325 GCF_042669125.1 Streptomyces sp. NPDC057253
CCGCGGGTCACCGCCCCACGCGCGTGTGTACGGCGAGAAAGCGCGTTGTACGGCGTATAAGAACTGTTCTACGGTGTACGGCATGACCGCTCCCGCGCCCGTCACCGTCTCCCAGGGCCATCCCCAGCGCTGGTTGATACTCGGCGTCATCTGTCTCGCCCAGCTGACCGTGCTCCTCGACAACACGATCCTGAACGTGGCGATCCCCTCGCTCACCAGCGAACTGGGCGCCGCCACCTCGGACATCCAGTGGATGATCAACGCGTACTCGCTGGTGCAGTCGGGCCTCCTGCTCACCGCGGGCAGCGCCGCCGACCGCTACGGCCGCAAGAAGATGCTGGCCGCGGGGCTGGTGCTGTTCGGGGTGGGCTCGCTGGTCGCGGGCCTCGCCGACTCCACCGCCCAACTGATCGCGGCGCGGGCCGGGATGGGCGTCGGCGGAGCCCTGCTGATGACCACCACGCTCGCCGTGGCGATGCAGATCTTCGCGCCCGAGGAGCAGCCGAGGGCGATCGGCATCTGGGCGGCGGTGAACTCCCTCGGCTTCGCCACCGGCCCCCTCCTGGGCGGCTTCATGCTGAACCACTTCTGGTGGGGCGCGATCTTCCTGATCAACCTGCCGGTCGCCGCGCTCGCCCTGGTCGCGGTGGTGATCCTGGTCCCCGAGTCCAGGAACCCTTGCGGCGACCGCCCCGACCTCCTCGGCGCGCTCCTGTCCACCATCGGCATGGCCTCCCTGGTGTTCGCGATCATCTCCGGCCCGGAGCACGGCTGGACGTCCGGCCGGGTGCTGGCGCCGGCGGCGGTGGCGGTCGGGGTCCTCGGGGCGTTCGCGTGGTGGGAGAGCCGGATCCCGCACCCCATGCTCGACATGCACTTCTTCCGCGACCGTCGCTTCACCGGGGCCGTGGCGGGCGCGGTGCTGATCACCTTCGGCATGGGCGGCTCGCTGTTCCTGCTCACCCAGCACATGCAGTTCGTCCTTGGTTACGGCCCCCTGGAGGCGGGGCTGCGCACGGCACCGCTCGCGCTGATGATCGTGGCCCTCAACTTCACGGGGGTGGCGGCGAAGTGGTCGGCGCGGCTCGGGACCCCGCTCTCCATCGGGCTCGGCATGGCGGTGATGGCGGCGGGCCTGCTCTCGATCGCCACGCTCACCGGCCACGGGTATCCGGGCACGCTGCTCGGGCTGGTGCTGATCGGCGCGGGGGCGGCGGTGGCGAGTCCCGCGATGGCCCACGCGATCATGAGCGCGATCCCGCCGGAGAAGGCCGGGGTGGGAGCGGGGATCAACGGCACGGTGGCGGAGTTCGGGCAGGGGCTGGGGGTCGCGGTGCTGGGCGCGGTGCTGAACTCCCGCTTCGCAGCGGGGATCTCGGTGGCCGCGGTGTCCCTGCCGGGGGCGTTGGCGGAGGCGGGGTCGGGGGCGGAGCGGGCGCGGATCACTGACGCGTTTGCCTCCGGCCTGGAGAGCAGCCAAATGGTGGGGGCGGTGGCTGTGTTGCTGGGTGGGGTGGTGGCCGGGGTGTTGTTGCGGCGGGCGGAGCGCGGTGGAGTCGCCTGAGGGGTAGGGACCTCGTGTGGTTGGCGGCTGCGGGTCCGTTGTGGCTGGTCGCGCCCACGCGGCGGAGCCGCATATCGACACAGCCCCGCGCCCCTGTAGGTCGGTGGGCGCCTAGCATCTTTGACAGTGGACGGATGTTTTCGAAAGGTGTGCCATGGCTGACGCGGGCCAGAAGGCCTCGGGCCGGACCAGTGTCTGGCTGGAAGGCAAGGTACGCCGGAGTGGGCGGGGCGGAGGGCAGCCCTCGGGGCTGGACCGGGAGCGGATCACCGAGGCCACCGTGCGACTGCTGGACACGGACGGCCTGGCCAGGTTCTCCATGCGCAGGCTGGCAAGCGAGCTGAACGTGACCGCGATGTCCGTCTACTGGTACGTCGACACCAAGGACGACCTGCTCGAACTCGCCCTGGACGCGGCCTTCGACGGACTGGAGCTGCCGGACCCGGAGACCGAGGAGGAGGACTGGCGGGACCAACTGCGCACGATCGCGCGCGAGTACCGGGGCCTGCTGGTCCGGCACCCCTGGGTCTCCCCGCTGGCCGGCACCTTCCTCAACATCGGCCCCCACTCCCTGGCCCTGTCCCGGACCGTGCACCGGGTCATCCGCAGGAGCGGCCTGCCCGCGCACGGCATCACCGGTGCGATCTCCGCCGTCTTCCAGTTCGTCTACGGCTTCGGCACCATCGAGGGCCACTTCATCACCCGGGCGGCCGGCGCCGGCATGACCCAGGACGCCTACTTCCGCCACGCGATGGCATCAGCGACCCGGTCCCCCGACGCCGCCGAGATCCTCAAGGAGAACGAGGAGATCATGACGGCGAGGGGCGGCGACACGGTGGAGGAAATGAGAGACAGGGACTTCACGTTCGCCCTGGAGCTACTGATCAAAGGAATCGAGGCGATGGTGGAGCGCCGATAGGGGCGCGGGGCTGTGTCGATATGCGGCTCCGCCGCGTGGGCGCGACCAGCCACCACGCACCCGCACCCGCACCCGCCAACGAACAGAACCCGCCACCCCCTAGGCGTCCGGCGAAGCCAACCGCGCAGGAAATCCACCCGTAGCCACCGGCCCCCACCGCTCCGGCGTGACCCGAATGATCGACTTCCCCTGCCGCACCATCGCCGCCCGGTACTCGTCCCAGTCGGGATGCTCCCCGGAGATGTTCCGGAAGTACTCCACCAACGGCTCCACGGACTCCGGCGAGTCGATGACCTCCGCGGTCCCGTCGACCTGCACCCACGGCCCGTCCCAGTCGTCGCTCAGCACGATCACGCTCACCCGCGCATCCCGCTTCGCGTTCCGCGTCTTCGCCCGCTCGGGATACGTCGACACGACGATCCGCCCCGAGTCGTCCACCCCGCACGTCAACGGAGAGGCCTGCGGCGACCCGTCCCCACGCCGGGTCAGCAGGATCGCCCGGTGCCTGGGGCGCACGAAGTCCAGCAGTTCATCGAGGGAGACGGCCGTGTTGCTCGCGATGTTCGGTGCCATGGAATCACCCTAGTTGGAGCACCAGAGAGTTCCACCGCACACCCTCAGCCCTGCGGCAGCGACTCCCCCTGCACCGCCTGTACGTCGAGTTCGACCTTCAGCGTCGTGCCGATCGCCGCTATCCCCGCCTGCACCACCTGGTTGTAGTTCATGGCGAAGTCCTCCCGGTGCAGTTGGGTCGTGGCGCGGAAGGCCGCGCGGGTTCCGCCCCAGGGGTCGGCGCCCGTGCCGAGGTAGGCGAGGTCCAGGTCGACGGGGCGTACGACACCGCGCATCGACAGGTCGCCCCGGACGGTCCAGCGGTCCGTGCCGGCCACGACCAGGCCCGTCGACCGGTAGGTGATCTCCGGGTACCGCTCCACGTCCAGGAAGTCCGCCGAGCGCAGGTGCTCGTCCCGCATCGCGTTCCCGGTGTCGATGGAGGCCGCCCGGATCACCGCCTCCACCCGGGACTTGGTCACGTCGTCCGGGGCGACCTCGATCGCCGCGGTGAAGTCGGTGAAGCGGCCGTGGACGCTGGAGATGCCCAGGTGCTGGGCGACCGCGCCCACGCTGGAGTGGGCCGGGTCGACGGTCCAGGGGCCCGGCGGCGGGAGTTCCGTACCGCCGATGCGGGCCAGCGTGACCGTACCGACCTCGGCCCGCCCGCTCGCCGTGACGATCGCACTGGAGGCGGCGGGCGCGTACCCGACGGCCGTGACGATGACGGTGTACGGCCCCGGCTCCAGCTCGGTCGAGTCCCGTACCGCGCCCTCCGGGTCCGCCTCCGCGCGCAGCACCTGCGTCCCGGTCATGTCGGTCACCGTGACGACCGCGTGCGACACGGCCCATCCGTCCCGGGTGCGGATCCTCGCGGTCAGTGGCATGTCTGGTACCTCCTCCAAGAAGACCGGCCCGTGGCGGGCGCGCGCCTCCGCTCGGAGCGCGCGTTCCCCCGCCACGGGCCGGAGTGGGTGGAACTACTCGCCGGGGTGGGCGAGTTCGATGTCGTGTCCGTCGACCGCGGGGCCGTTCACCGTCAGGGCCGTCGCCTGCGGCGGGTAACCCGTGGCGATGACCGTGTACTCGCCCCCGTCCAGGTCGGTGAAGGCGTACGCCCCGTCCGTCCCGGTGGTGGCGGTGCCGACCACGTTGCCGGCCGCGTCCACGAGGGTGACCCGCGCGTCGGCCAGCGGACCGTGCGGCGCCCGGACGACACCCTGGAGGCGGGCGCCCGAGTCCAGGTCCACCTCGACGCGGGTGACACCGGTGCCGCCGACCTCGACGGGCAGGGCGCGCGGCCGGAACCCGGCGGCGTTGACCGCGACGGTCACCGCCCCCGGCACCAGCTCACCGAAGGCGAACTCGCCCTGCTCACCGGTGGTCCCGGTGGCCAGCAGATCGCCCCGCACATCGGTGACGATCACCATCGCGTCCTTGACCGGCTCCCCGCTCACCGCGGCCCGCACGAGCCCGTTCAGCCCGCTGGTGCCGCTGAGGAGGATGTCGTACGCCACCGGCTCGCCGCCCACCAGGACGGTGGACGCCTGCGGCTGGAACCCGTCCGCGGCGGCGATCAGCACGTACGACCCGACGCTCGGCGCCTCGACGGCGTAGGAACCGTCGGACTGCGTGACCGACCGGCCCAGCTGCCGTCCCGCGAGGGAGATCAGCGTGACGGCTGCCTGCGGGACCGGCGCGCTCTCGTTGCCGCGCACGAAGCCGCGGACCGGGATGCCGCCGGAGCCCTCGCCGGAGGCCTCCGGACGGGCCAGGGTGGCCACGGCGGACAGCCGCTGGGTGCCCTCGGGAGCCGTCTCGGTGTCCGAGGCGACGGTCTCGGCGGCCGCCCAGCTCGGGGTGTGCGCGGCGGCCGCGGTCTCCTCAGGGGCCGGAGCGGAAGCCGGAGCCCCCTCGGTCGCCGCCTGCGCCAGCCCACCCTTGGTCCGCAGCGGGACCTCCTTGATGAACAGCGTGATCAGGAACGCGAGGGCCGCGAGGGCGCCGGCGATCAGGAACACGTCGGCGATGCCGTGGCCGTAGGAGCTCTCCATGAGCGTGCGCACCGGGGCGGGCAGCTTGGCGAGGTCCGGGATGCTGTCGGTGGAGGAGCCGGAACCGGCCAGGGCGGCCCGGTACTTGGGGTCGAGGGCGGCGACGCCGTCCGAGACGTAGTGCGTGATCCGGTGGGACATGACCGCGCCGAGCGCGGAGACACCGACCGCACCGCCCAGGGACCGGAAGAAGGTGACCGTGGAGCTGGCCGAGCCGAGGTCGGACGGGTCGACCTGGTTCTGGGTGCAGAGCACCAGGTTCTGCATCATCATGCCGATGCCGAGACCCAGCAGGGCCATGAAGATCGACATCTTCCAGTAGGCCGTGTCGTAGCGGATGGTCCCCAGCAGGCCGAGGCCGGCCGTCACGAGCACACCACCGCTGACCAGCCACGCCTTCCAGCGCCCGGTGCGGGTGATGAACTGCCCGGAGACGGTCGAGGAGACGAACAGTCCGCCGATCATCGGGATCGTCATGACACCGGACATCGTCGGGGACTTGTCACGGGCCAGCTGGAAGTACTGGCTGAAGAAGACCGTGCCGGTGAACATCGCGACACCGACGAACAGCGAGGCCAGCGACGCGAGCGTGATGGTCCGGTTCCTGAACAGGCGCAGCGGGATGATCGGCTCGGTGGCCTTGGACTCGATCAGCACGAACAGCAGTCCGAGGACGATCGACCCACCGACCATGGTGTACGTCTGCCACGACAGCCAGTCGTACTTGTCACCGGCGAAGGTGACCCACACCAGCAGCAGGGAGACGGCGGCGGCGATGGCGGTCGCGCCCGCCCAGTCGACCTTGACGTCCCGCTTCACGACGGGCAGGTGCAGGGTCTTCTGGAGCACGATCAGGGCGAGGACGGCGAAGGGGACGCCGACGTAGAAGCACCAGCGCCAGCCCAGCCACGAGGTGTCGGTGATGACACCGCCGAGCAGCGGGCCGCCGACGGTGGCGACGGCGAAGGTCGCGCCGAGGTAGCCGGAGTAACGGCCGCGCTCGCGCGGGGAGATCATCGCCGCCATGACGATCTGGGCGAGCGCGGACAGACCGCCGACGCCGATGCCCTGGACGACACGGCAGGCGATCAGCATGCCGGAGTTCTGCGAGAGACCCGCGGCCGCGGAGCCCAGCACATAGATGACGAGCGCTATCTGGACGAGCGCCTTCTTGCTGTACAGGTCGGCGAGCTTGCCCCACAGCGGGGTGGCCGCGGTCATCGACAGCAGGGCGGCGGTGACGACCCAGGTGTAGGCGGACTGGCCGCCGCCGAGGTCGCTGATGATGTGCGGGAGCGCGTTGGTGACGATCGTGGACGACAGGATCGCCACGAACATGCCGAGCAGCAGGCCGGAGATGGCCTCCATGATCTGCCGGTGCGTCATCGGGGCGTACTCGCCGGAGCCTCCCCCGTGCTTGGCGTGAGCCCGCACACCGGCTGGTGTGGTCGTTGCCATGGGCTTCCTTCTCTTACTTGGTGATCGCGGGTGTACGGGTGGTCTGTTCGAGTACGAGGGGTGCGGGCGGCCGGGGTTCGGGACCGTGGGCGCGGGTGTCGTGCGAGCGGGTGTCGTCGAAGCTCGCCCGCAGCCGTGCCATCAGCGCGGTCAGCTGGGCCACCTCGTCGTCGCTCCAGTCGCCGAGCCGCTCGGCGAGCATGAGGCAGGTCCGCCGGGACAGCTGGTCCAGGAGCGCCCGGCCCGCGGGGGTCAGCCGGAGGATGCGCGAGCGCCGGTCCGCCGGGTCGGGGGAGCGCTCGATCCAGCCGCGTTCGACGACGTGCGCCACATGGCGGCTGGTCACGGACATGTCCACGGCCAGCAGCTCGGAGAGCTTGCTCATGCGCATGTCCCCGTAGCGCCCGAGGAGGGTCAGCACGGCGGCGGAACCGGCGGGGCAGTCGGACGGCATCATCCGCCCCAGCTCCCTCTTCACGGCTCCGAAGGCGCTGAACTGACGGATCAGCTCCTCGTAGCGCGCCTGCTCGCCCATCACACCTCCCGTATTCGTTGCTTAGGGCAACCATAGGCGTGCTTGGTTGCTACAGGCAAATAAAACGGCGTGAGTGCGGCATAAAAACTTGGCAAAGGCAAGTATTGCGAACGTAAACCGGCACGTGAGGCCCCCTGATACCCCCGTCGGCCCCGCACTTGGGCCCCATCGCCGGATTCGCTAGGGTCTCTGGGCATGGCTGACAACCAGGGCCCCCAGGGCAACTACGACCCCGCCGGCAGCACCCAGATGTTCCGTGCCTTCGTCGACGAGGGTCCCCAGGGCGGACGGCAGCAGGCCGCCCCCGCCGCCTCCGCAGGCCCCCGCGTGGGCCTGATCATCGGCGTGATCGTCGCCGTCGCGGTCGTGGCCGCGGTGGCCTGGCTGGCGCTGAAGTAAGCGGGACTACCCCCACCGGACGGTGACGTCCCGCGTCTCCACCCGCATGCCGAGCGGCACGCGCCACGCGTCGACGCACACCGTCCAGGTCCTCACCACACGCGCGCCGGCATCGATCGGCACCGGGAGCTCCGCCGCGGACTCCACGGTCGCCCAGTCGATGCCGAGCGCGCCGATGACGTGTGTCCCGAAGGTGACGGCCCCCGAGGTCACCGGCGAGCCCCCGGTGTTCCGGAACTCCAGCGTGACGTCCTCGCACCAGCGCTTGTCTGTCGCCTTCCGGACCGGCTCGGACCAGACGAGGGCCGCGGGTCGCGGGGGCGCTTCCGCGGAGGGGGACGCCGAGGGGCTACGACCGTCCCCGGGGCCCTCGATGGGCCGCGCGGGCGCGTCCGTGGCACCGCCGGCGCCGGCCGGGGTGCCGGTCCGCCCGGTACCGGCTGCCGTCGATCCGGCAGACGTGCCGCCCCCGGAGGCCGGGGCCGCCGACGCCGGGCTTCTGATCGGGGTGGACGCCGGGTCCTGGAGGGGCACCAGTGTCACGTCGCCGGTCGGGGTGATGGCCGTATCGGATGAAGGTGTGGGGCCGCCCGCCGCGCCCGTGGCGACGTAACCCTCGCCGGGTCCGCCCCCGCACGCGGCCAGGGCCGCGCCGAGACAGACGACGGCCGCCGACGCGCCGATCAGGGCGCACCGACGGCCATGTGTCCAGGTCGTCCGGGGTAGGCGAGGCATCGCGCCATGGTGGCTGACGCCCCGTCAAATGGGAACCCTTCTGCTGGGACGGGATCAGTCGGAGATGAGACCCTCGCGCAGCTGGGCCAGCGTGCGGGTCAGCAGGCGGGAGACGTGCATCTGCGAGATGCCGACCTCCTCGCCGATCTGCGACTGGGTCATGTTGGCGAAGAAGCGGAGCATGATGATCTGCCGCTCGCGGGGCGGCAGCTTCGCCAGCAGGGGCTTGAGGGACTCGCGGTACTCCACGCCCTCCAGGGCGGTGTCCTCGTAGCCGAGGCGGTCCGCCAGGGAGCCCTCGCCGCCGTCGTCCTCCGGGGCGGGGGAGTCCAGCGAGGAGGCGGTGTAGGCGTTGCCCACCGCGAGGCCGTCGACGACGTCCTCCTCGGAGACGCCGAGCACCAGGGCGAGTTCCGCGACCGTCGGGGAGCGGTCCAGCTTCTGGGAGAGCTCGTCGCTGGCCTTGGTGAGGGCCAGGCGCAGCTCCTGGAGGCGGCGCGGGACGCGGACCGACCACGAGGTGTCGCGGAAGAACCGCTTGATCTCGCCCACGACCGTCGGCATCGCGAAGGTCGGGAACTCCACGCCCCGCTCGCAGTCGAAGCGGTCGATCGCCTTGATCAGGCCGATGGTGCCGACCTGGACGATGTCCTCCATCGGCTCGTTGCGCGAGCGGAAGCGGGCGGCCGCGTAGCGCACCAGCGGGAGGTTGAGCTCGATGAGGGTGTCCCGGACGTACGCGCGCTCGGGGCTGTTCTCGTCGAGTGCGGCGAGCCGCAGGAAGAGGGAGCGGGACAGGGTGCGGGTGTCGATGGCTCCGGACACGGCCTGGGGGGCCGGAAGGGCCTGGGCCGGCGCGGCCTCGACAGCCGGGACGTCGATGAGCGCGGGCGCAGCCTCGCTCTTCGTGAGCGTGAGCACCTTCGAGCTGCCCTGGTCTGCGGACATGCCACCCCCTTTGGGTCGCGGGACGGTACGGCGGACGCTCCGTCGAGGAACGTCAGCCTTCACCTGAATACCGGAGCCGAAGCCCTGGCAAACGCGCTTCCGGCAGAATGTCACATGTCGGCAACACGCTGTAGTGACATGTCGACATGTGAGACTCGAATCCGCCCTGGATAAAGGGGGTCTGACGGTTTTTCGGCGCAGAAGTGTCGGGAACGGCGCTGGTGAGCGATTCGCTCGCGCCGGTTACGCCTCGACAGTGCTTGCGAACTGCGGTGTTCCGGAACGTGCGACCGTGCGCCCCTTATGCATCCGCTATGCGCCCACACCTTTGGCGCACATCTATGCGTCGATGCGATTGGCGGATCGCAGTCGCTGGAAGCTACGCGCGAGTAGCCTCGAAACGTGCATCTGTGAGACGCCGAGTTCCGCGCTGATTTGCGACTGGGTGAGGTTGCTGTAGTAGCGCAGGAGAAGGATTCTCTGTTCGCGCTCGGGGAGTTGCACCAGCAGATGCCGGACCAGATCGCGGTGCTCCACGCCGTCCAGCGCCGGGTCCTCGTAGCCGAGCCGGTCCAGGAGTCCGGGCAGCCCGTCGCCCTCCTGGGCCGCCTCCAGCGAGGTGGCGTGGTACGACCGCCCGGCCTCGATGCAGGACAGCACCTCGTCCTCGCCGATGCGCAGCCGCTCGGCGATCTCGGCGGTCGTGGGGGTGCGTCCGAAGGCGGTCGTCAGGTCCTCCGTCGCGCTGTTGACCTGCACCCACAGCTCGTGCAGCCGGCGCGGGACATGGACCGTGCGGACGTTGTCGCGGAAGTACCGCTTGATCTCGCCGACCACGGTCGGCATCGCGAAGGTGGGGAACTGCACGCCCCGGTCCGGGTCGAAGCGGTCGATCGCGTTGATGAGCCCGATGGTGCCGACCTGGATCACGTCCTCCATCGGCTCGTTGCGGGAGCGGAAGCGGGCGGCCGCGTAGCGCACGAGCGGGAGGTTGGCCTCGATGAGCGCCGCCCGCACCCGGTTGTGCTCCGGCGTGCCCGGCTGGAGCCCTTTCAACTGGCCGAAGAGCACCTGGGTGAGCGCCCGGGTGTCGGCGCCGCGGCTGCGGGGGGCCGCCTCCTGGGGAGGGGCCGCCTCCTGGGGAGGCGCGGTACTGGCCGACACGGTCAACGCCACCTCTTCGTTGGTCAACTCATCCGTCAAAAGCGGTCATAGCATCACAAGACATGTGCACTGTGTGCAAGCACCGCATAACGTTGGGTTAGGCCGTGTTGAGAGGCAGGTAAGAGCAAGTCGGGGCCCAAGACGCGCAAAAGCCTCCCGCCGTTCCCGGCAGGAGGCTTCGGAGCTTCTCGGGCTCAGTAGGCGTAGTCCGCGACCACCCAGGTCGCGAACTCCTTCCACAGCGCCACGCCCGCCTGGTGCTCCGGGTGCTCGGCGTAGGTCCGCAGCGCCGCCTCGTCCTCGAATCCGGAGTTGATCGCGAAGTCGTAGGCGATGGGGCGGTCGCTGATGTTCCAGCCCAGCTCCCAGAAGCGGATCTCGGGGATCTTGCCGTCCAGGGTGCGGAAGGCCTCCACACCCGCGACGACCCGCGGATCGTCGCGCTCGACACCCTCGTTGAGCTTGAACAGGACGAGATGGCGGATCATGGGCGTTCCCTCGGTTCGGTCAGTGCGCCCCGTCGGCCAGCCAGGTGAAGAAGTCGCCGACGGCCTTGGCGGCGTCCGATATGCCCTCGAACCCTATCTGCACGTAGTCGGCGGCCTTGGCCGGGTCCGTGATGATCACATACAGGACGAAGACCACGACCAGATAGACGGCGATCTTCTTACCGTTCACCGCCATCGCGGCCTCCCCCGCCTCTGCTGTTGCTTATGGGGCGCGAGTGTAACCGGGGTGATCAGCACGCATGAAGGGCCCCGTCTTTACGACGGGGCCCTTCTGAAGCGGTAGCGGAGGGATTTGAACCCTCGGTGACTTGCGCCACACTCGCTTTCGAGGCGAGCTCCTTCGGCCGCTCGGACACGCTACCGAGGGAGACCTTACAGCAAGGTGGGGCGTGCTTTGAAATCGGTAATCGGCGGCCCCTGGGTCGGTCCCGCCGTGGTCCTGCCGTGGTCCCGTCAGCGGTTCCGGAAGAACTCCGTGAGGAGCCGGGCGCATTCGTCGGCGAGGACTCCCTCGACGACCTCGGGGCGGTGGTTGAGGCGCCGGTCGCGGACGACGTCCCAGAGGGAGCCGGCCGCGCCCGCCTTCTCGTCGCGGGCGCCGTAGACGACCCGGTCCACCCGGGACTGCACGATCGCGCCCGCGCACATCGTGCAGGGCTCCAGCGTGACGACGAGCGTGCAGCCGGTCAGCCGCCACTCGCCGAGCTCCGCCGCCGCCCTCCTGATCGCGAGGATCTCCGCGTGCGCGGTCGGATCACCGCCCGCCTCGCGTTCGTTGTGGCCGGCCGCGAGCACGGTCGTACCGTCCGGGGACAGCACGACGGCGCCCACCGGCACGTCGGGGCCCGCCTTGCCGGCCTCTTCCAGGGCGAGCCGCATCGCGGCCCGCCAGCGGTCGCGGACCGGGTCCGGCGCGGTGGCTCCGGTCAGCGGACGGTCTCCAGCACCTCCGAGGCGCCCAGGGCCTCGGCGATCTCGGTGACGGCGTCCTCCGACAGGGACTTCAGCTCCTTCTCGCTGACGCCCAGGTCGTCGAGGACCGTGGCGTCACCGACCGGACCGTGCGGCACGGCCTCGGCGGAGCCGCCGCCGCTCTCGGCGTCGTCGTCCTCGTCGTCCTCACCGTCCTCGGTCCCGTCGAGGTCCAGGGCGTCCAGGTCGGGGTCGTCGTCGCCGGGCTCCCTTCCGAGCAGTTCGTCGGTGAGCAGGATCTCGCCGTACGAGCTGCGGGCGGCGGCTGCGGCGTCCGAGACGTAGATACGAGGGTCTTCCTCACCGTCGATCCGGACGACGCCGAACCACGCGTCTTCCTGCTCGATGAGTACGAGCACCGTGTCGTCCTCGGCCGAGGCTTCCCGGGCGAGGTCGGCCAGATCCGACAGGGTCTCCACATCGTCGAGCTCTGTGTCGCTCGCTTCCCACCCGTCTTCGGTGCGCGCGAGCAGTGCGGCGAAGTACACCGTGACTCTCCCACTGGTCATAGGCGTGCCGGTTGGGGGTCCCCCCGGCGGAGGTTGCGGGCGGGGAGAGCTCGGCTCCGAGCCCCACCCACTCGGAATCGTGGCAGAAACAAGGCGTTCAGGGGACGTCTTCGGCACCCTGTGTCCGGTGGTTTTGATCGCACGTGCGTCGGCACGTCGGTGAAGGACTCACCAGCGCACTCGTCGCCGCCACGAGCGGGATCGTACGCGGCTTTTCCCAGCGTCTTCGCACGGCCACCTGTTCAGCGCACCCCGCGGGCGTCGCCGACGCGGTTTCCGGGCACCTCGGGCGCGTTGAGTTTCTTACCAGCGGAAGGTCCGCATCCGCATCGCGTGCCGCAGCCGGGCCACCTTCGCCCGGCGGGGCTGGACCCGGTCGCGCAGCTCGCGGGCCTCCGCGAGGTCCCGCAGGAACTGGGCGCGACGGCGGCGGCGCTCGGCGTCGGTCTCGCGGGGGGCGTGGGGGTCCCTGGGGCCGCGTCCCGCGAGGGAGTCGGGTGTGTCCCGGGGTGCGCCGGGGTCGACGGGCCCGGCGGGCCTACCGGGGTCCCGGGTCTCTCTGGCGTCTCGTGACCGCCGCGGTTCCTGTCGTGACGGTTTCCGTCCGGATTCACGCTCCGGCAGGTCAGGCATAGGCTCACCACCCTGTTGTCCGTCCCTCCCACTTTCCCTCGGACGGGCGGTTTGACGCCAGCGCGAGCGGGACGGTGGTGCCGGTTACTGTTGTGGACATGCGCCTCCACGTCGTCGACCACCCCCTGGTCGCCCACAAGCTCACCACGCTGCGCGACCAGCGCACCGACTCCGCGACCTTCCGCCGTCTCGCCGACGAGTTGGTCACCCTGCTCGCCTACGAGGCCACGCGTGACGTGCGCACCGAGGCGGTCGACATCAGGACGCCGGTCGCCGCGACGACCGGCGTGAAGCTGTCGTATCCGCGGCCGCTGGTGGTGCCGATCCTGCGGGCCGGGCTCGGCATGCTGGACGGCATGGTCCGGCTGCTGCCGACCGCGGAGGTCGGTTTCCTCGGCATGATCCGCAACGAGGAGACGCTCCAGGCCACGACGTACGCGGCGCGTATGCCGGAGGATCTCTCGGGCCGCCAGGTCTACGTCCTCGACCCGATGCTCGCGACGGGCGGCACGCTGGTCGCGGCGATCCGTGAGCTGATCAAGCGGGGTGCGGACGATGTGACGGCGGTGGTGCTGTTGGCTGCGCCGGAGGGCGTGGAGATCATGGAGCGGGAGCTGGCGGGGACGCCGGTGACGGTGGTGACGGCGGCGGTCGACGATCACCTGAACGAGCACGGGTACATCGTGCCGGGGCTCGGGGACGCGGGGGATCGGTTGTACGGGGCCGCTGAGTAGCAGGGTGCGGGGTGGGTGGGGGCGGGCGTTTTGCGCAGTTCCCCGCGCCCCTGAGATGCCTGCGGCGGCCCGTTGCGGTCCGGTGGGGGCGTCTGTAGCGCGTGCGGTTCGGTGGGGGCGGGCGAGGGTAGCTGACGGTCCCGTCGTAGCGGGCGTCACCGCAACCCACCTAGGGGCGCGGGGAACTGCGCGACCAGCCCCCACTCACCCGCACCCGCCCGACTACCGCACCCGGCACCCCTCTAGGCGCCCGACCCCGACATATCCGTAGGCGAACTTCAGCAGCTCTTCTTGGAAGACGTCGCCGCCGGCTCCGGATGGTTCAGCGTCGCCAACGCCTTGTCGGCCGCCGCCTTCCCCGTGAGGTTCTTGAACGCCGACCCGATGATCAGGTCGACCTCCGCCCCCTTGCGCGCGTCCGTGCGGGTCTCCGCAGCCGCCAGCTGCGTGCCCAGCACCGGCAGGGACGTCTTCAGCGCGGACGCAGGGCCGAGCAGTATCCCCGTGCCCTTGACCTTCTTGTCGTAGGCCGCTGTCGCGTTGCCCACGTCCCCGATCCGGAAGCCCCGCTTCTTCAACTCGTCCGCGGTCTTCTTGGCAAGGCCACCCCGCTTGGTGGCGTTGAAGACGTTGACCGTGATCTGCCCCGGCTTGGGCAGCGCCGCCGCGGGAGCGGAAGGCGACGCGCTGACCTTGCTCGCGCAGTCCGCCTTGGGACCCGCCGCCGACGCCTGGTCCCCGCCGCCCGTGAACACGTCGATGAGCTGGAGCGTGCCCCAGCCGACCAGGCTCAGCGCGGCGACCGAGGCGACCACGCCGAGGACGAGCCTGCCGCGGCGCCGGGGCCGACGCATCCGGGGGTACTTGTCTCCCGTGATCCGGTACTTACCGCCCATGCCGGGGGGCGTCAGCATGCTCATGGGCGCAGCGTAGTGCGCCCGGGCGGCGATGCCTACTAGATGATCATTGACCGCGGTGCAGGTGAACCCGAAAGGGCCAAACCTTTACGCCGCGGTCACTCAGTCCAGCTCGAGCACACGCGCGTGCAGCACCTGTCGCTGCTGGAGCGCCGCCCGCACCGCGCGGTGCAGGCCGTCCTCCAGGTAGAGGTCGCCCTGCCACTTCACGACATGCGCGAACAGGTCGCCGTAGAACGTCGAGTCCTCGGCGAGCAGGGTCTCCAGGTCGAGCTGGCCCTTGGTCGTCACGAGCTGATCGAGGCGGACCGGGCGCGGCGCGACGTCCGCCCACTGCCGGGTGCTTTCCCGGCCGTGGTCGGGGTACGGCCGGCCGTTTCCGATGCGCTTGAAGATCACACGGAAAGCCTACCGGTCAAGACCTTCCGGGCGCAGCCATGGCGGGCGAGTGCGACGCTTGAAAAAATGCCCAAAAACTGGGCAAAGCGGGAACAGGGGTCTGGTATGAGCGAGCGAAAGACCGCACCCGGGGGCGTCACGGGGCCTCCCGCCGCAGCCGCCGACCGGTCCATGCCGGAGGCAAAACCCGGCTCCGCCGCCCTTCCGCAGCCGGCCCTGGAGATCGCCGCCGGCTATGCCTTCGGCGGGCCCGCCCTCGATCTCGGGGCGCTGCTGTGGGACGGGGTCTGTCTGCCGGACGCGCAGGTCAGGATCCCGCTGCCGATGCTCAACCGGCACGGACTGGTCGCCGGCGCGACCGGCACCGGCAAGACCAAGACGCTCCAGCTCATCGCCGAACAGCTCTCCGCACAGGGCGTGCCGGTCTTCCTCGCGGACATCAAGGGGGACGTCTCGGGGATCTCGGCGCCCGGGGTGCGCAATGAGAAGGTGCAGGCCAGGGCAGCGGACGTGCACCAGGAGTGGGTCGCCACCGGGTTCCCCGCCGAGTTCTACGCCCTCGGCGGCATCGGACACGGCATCCCCGTGCGGGCCACCGTCACCAGCTTCGGGCCGGTGCTGCTGTCCAAGGTGCTCCAGCTCAACCAGACCCAGGAGCAGTCCCTCGGCCTGATCTTCCACTACGCCGACCAGAAGGGGCTGGAGCTCGTCGACCTGAAGGACCTCAGGGCCGTGGTCGCCTTTCTGACCTCCGAGGAGGGGAAGGCGGAGCTCAGGAACATCGGGGGTCTGTCCACCGCCACGGCCGGGGTCATCCTGCGGTCCCTCACCGCGTTCGAGGCGCAGGGCATGGCCGACTTCTTCGGGGAGCCCGAGTTCGACACCGGCGAGCTGCTGCGGACGGCGAGTGACGGGCGGGGGCTGGTGTCCGTCCTAGAGCTGGCCGCCGTACAGGACCGGCCGCAGCTCTTCTCGACCTTCCTGATGTGGCTGCTCGCCGATCTCTTCCACGACCTGCCGGAGGTCGGGGACGCCGACAAGCCGAAGCTCGTCTTCTTCTTCGACGAGGCGCATCTGCTCTTCCACGACGCCTCGAAGGCGTTCCTCGACTCCCTCACGCAGACCGTCCGGCTGATTCGCTCGAAAGGGGTCGGCGTCTTCTTCGTCACGCAGACCCCGAAGGACGTACCCGCCGACGTCCTCGCGCAGCTCGGCAACCGGGTGCAGCACGCGCTGCGGGCCTTCACCCCCGAGGACCAGAAGGCGCTCAGGGCGACGGTGAAGACCTTCCCCGACTCCGCCTACGACCTGGAGGAACTCCTCACCGGGCTGGGGACGGGCGAGGCCGTCGTCACGGTCCTCAGCGAGAAGGGCGCCCCCACGCCCGTCGCGGCGACGCGGCTGCGCGCCCCGGAGTCCCTGATGGGTCCCGTCGAGGCCGGCACCCTCGACGCCGCGGTCAAGGCCTCGCCGCTGTACGGCCGTTACGCACAGGCTGTGGACAGGGAGTCGGCCTACGAGAAGCTGAGTGCGCGCGGTGCCAAGGGCCCGGACGAGATGGCGGACGAGGTGAAGGCACCGGCCAGGAAGCCCAAGGACGACCCCTCCGTCGTCGAACAGGTCGTCGGCAGCGGGGTGTTCAAGTCCCTCGCGCGGTCGCTGGGCACGCAGCTCGGGCGCGAGATCACCCGCTCGCTCTTCGGTACGGCCCGCAGGAGGCGGTAGCCGGGGGGCCACGCCTCCTGCGGGCCGCGGTGGATCAGCCGCGCTTCGGTTCCTTCACCGGCGGCTTCCGGTCCTGGTGCTGCGCCTTCGGCGCACTGCGTGCGGCTTCCGCGCGCAGCAGGGCGCGCAGGATCGCGTACGGGTCGGTGGGCATGGCTGTGTTCCTTGTCCCTCGCGTGAGTGCTGAGCCGGCCTGGGGGAAAGCGGGCTCTCTCAGCAGCGCAGGACCACGGAACGCAGGGCGGGCAGCGCGTACGGCGGCCGCGGGGGCCCCGGGAGCCGACGGCCCTCGGCGAGGGCGGGTGCCGTCCCGGGGTGCGGGGCGGGTCGCAGGGGTACGGCCGCTGCCGTGCGGTGGGCGGTGCGGGCCGGTGGGCGCAGGGCCGTGTCCAGGACGTCGTACTCGGCGACCTCACCGGCCACGACATGGGCCGCGTGCGTCTGTGCGGGGGCACCCGGCACGAGGAGCACGAGAAGCAGCACGAGCGCGCGCAGCGGACCGAGCCGGTGCGGAAGGCGTCGTACGGTGCTCACCCAAGGCGTCTCCCCCTCCGACGCGCCCGCTTCATCACTTCGGCCCGGGGATTCACCCGGTCGCAGCAAGGGGGGATGGGGCGCCGGGGCTCTCGCGGGGCGCGCAGGGGGCGCGACCGGCCGCAGGGGCCCTCGAAGGGCGGCTCGGGCATGTGCGGCCGCCGGACTCGGTCATGGTCCGGGCCGGGACCGGCGCCGGCGTCCCGGCCTGCAGGGTCGCCACCCGGCCGGCTAGGCCTTCTTCGTTGCCTTCGCCGCCTTCGCCGCCGCCTTCATCTCCTGTTTGTGGGCCCGGACCTTCGTCAGGGACTCGGGGCCCGTGATGTCGGCGACGGAGCGGAAGGACTTCGGTTCGCCGTACGCGCCGGCCGCCTCCCGCCAGCCCTTCGGCTGGACGCCGAGCTGTTTGCCGAGCAGCGCCAGGAAGATCTGCGCCTTCTGCTTCCCGAACCCCGGCAGTTCCTCCAGGCGGCGCAGCAGTTCCCGCCCGTCCTCGACGCCCTTCCAGACCAGCTCGGCCTCACCGTCGTAGTGCTCGACGAGGTACTGGCACAGCTGCTGGATCCGCTTGGCCATCGAGCCGGGGTAGCGGTGCACGGCCGGCTTCTCGGAGAGCAGCGCGGCGAAGGCCTCCGGGTCCTGCGCGGCGATGTCGTGCGCGTCGAGGTCGTTCGCGCCGAGCCGGTCCGCGATGGTGCGGGGCCCCTTGAACGCCCACTCCATCGGAACCTGCTGGTCCAGCAGCATCCCGACCAGCGCGGCGAGCGGGGACCGGCCGAGCAGTTCGTCGGCCTCGGAGTCCTGGGCGAGGTGAAGAGTGACGTCCATGCCCCGATCATGCCCCCGTACCGGTCATTGCTCCACGTGAGGGCTGGTGAGGGCCGCGCCGAAGTAGCCCTTGACGCCCCGGACGGTGATGCCGGCGCTCTTGCCGCACAGGTTCACCGAGCCCTTGAGGACAGGGCCGGAGGCCGAGCCGCGGGCGATCCACAGACAGCCGTCGTTGTTCTCGGTGGGCGCGGCCACGACCGTCTCGGCCCTGCCGTCGCCGTTGAGGTCGGCGAGGTGGACGGCCTGTCCGAACGCGTCACCGGTCTCCACCGCGCCGGGCACGTCGGTCGTGTCCTGGGTGTATCCGGCGGCCTTGGCGGTGGTCAGGCCGGTGGCGGAGCCGCGCAGCAGGACGGCGGTGCCGGCCCGCTGCCGGGTGCCCACGGCCTCGTCGGGGGAGCCGATCAGGACGTCGGCGTATCCGTCCTTGTTCACGTCGCCGACGCTCAGCGACTGGCCGAACAGGTCGCCCCACTCCGCGCCGCCCGGCACGCCCGCGGTGTCCTGGTGGAACACCTTGGGCTTCTGGCCGGCCGAGATGCCCTGCGCGCTGCCGTAGAGGACCTGGATCTCGCCGCCCTTGTGCCCGGCGCCGGCCTCGTTCATGGTGCGGTCGTCGTCGGCCACGCCCGTGACGAGGTCGCCGTAGCCGTCGCCGTTGACGTCACCAATCTGTCCGGCGTGGCCGTCGGCGTAGGGCAGGTCGGCGGGCCAGTTGGCCGAGTAGTCCTCGGGGTCGGGGGCGCCGGTGTCGAGATGGACCGGACCGCGGAGGTCGCCGGTGGTGGGCCCGGCGAGGTAGAACCGCTCGGCCTTGCCGTCGCCGTTCACGTCGCCCATCACCACACCGCGGGAGTTCACCCGCGACTCGCGGTACTGCGAGGCGGCCCGGCCGGTGCGGGTGAAGGGCCCCGAGTAGGAGGAGGCCTCGCAGTCGGAGCCGACTCCCAGCTCGGGGGCGCCGTCGCCGTTCATGTCGCCCGTGGCCAGGGACATGCCGAAGCGGCAGTACGTCCGGTCCTTGCCGAAACCGGCCGGCGGGGCGATGCTCGCGCCACCCCTCAGCCCGCTGGGCCCGCCCCACACCACGGTGACCATGCCCCGCGCATCCACACCGCCGACGCTCTCGTGCGGGATGCCGACGATCAGGTCCGCGTACCCGTCCCGGTCCAGGTCCGCGCTGGCCACGGTCCTGCCGAACTCGTCCCACGCCTCCGGGTCGCCCGGGATCCCGGACGTGGCCTGGGTGATGACGGTCCGCCGGGTGGCGCTCACCGAGGACTTCGAGCCGTACAGCACGGCGACCGCGCCGGCCTCCTCCACGCTGCCGTTGGCCGCGTTCGGGGCGCCGACCGCCAGGTCCCGGTAGCCGTCACCGTTGAAGTCGTCCTGGACGGCGGCGGTGTTGGCCCCCTTGTAGGGGGCGGCAGCGGACGACGTCATGGGCGTGAGCGTGACGGCGACGGACGCGGTGAGCACGGCGGCCGCGATGACGGCTCTGCGCAACGGAACTCCTCGGTAAGGGCAACGGCTGTTCGGTGAGGGGCAACAGCCGTCCCCTACGACTCACCGGCCACTCGAAGAGTTGTGCGCCCGGCGTGGATTCCCTGTCAGGGCCGCCAGTAGCCCAGCGCGTCGACCCGCTCCTTCGGTACGCCCAGCTCCTTGCGGACGTACGACGACAGGGCCCGGGTCGTCGCCGTGTCGCAGGCGATCCAGACGTAGGCGTCCGGGTGGGTCCTCAGCAGGGCGGGTAGATCCGCCTTCGCCTGGGCGATCAGGTGCGCGCCGGAGTCGAGGCGCAGGACCCGGCGGACCTCGTGGCGGGCGGGGTCGGTGCGGAAGGGGAGGTCGTCGTCGCCGCCCTCGAACCAGACCGTCGCGGGGGAGGAGTCCAGCGCGCCGAGGAGGGAGTTGAGGGCGGGCAGCGAGGCCGGGTCACCGAAGGCGAAGACGTGGGAGGGCTCGGGGTCGGGGCGGTCGAACCCGGTGCCGTGGACCGTGGCCTCGACGGTGTCGCCGGGCTTCGCCGTCCGGGCCCAGTCGCTCGCGACACCGTCGTGCAGCGCGAACTCCAGGCTGAAGGTGCCGGCCCCGGGGTCCGGGTCGACCAGGGTGTACGCCCGCTGGTGCGGCTTGCCCGCGGCGGAGAACCACAGCCGTACCCACATCGTCGGGTGCACCCCGGTGGCGGCCAGCATCCCGCCGTCGGTGAGGTGCACCCGCCGGTACTCGGCGGTGACGTCCTCGGCGCCCGTCACGGTGAACTCGAAGTCCTTCGCGCGCAGCAGCCGCAGGACCGCGCCCTCCCAGCCGTGCCCCTGCCCCATGGTCTTTTCACCCTTCACGTACGATTCCCGCACCGAGAAAACTTAGGTAAGCCTAACTTAAAGAGAAGCGGGTGTGAGGGTGAGTATCGAGATCTACCGGGACGCCTGGGGGATCCCCCACCTCCGCGCGGACAGCGCGCGTGAACTCGCCCGTGCCCAGGGCCGGGTCACCGCCCGCGACCGCGCCTGGCAGCTGGAGGTCGAACGGCACCGCGCCCGGGGCACCTCGGCCGCCTTCCTCGGCGCCGGGGCCCTGTCCTGGGACACCCTCGCGAGACGGGCCCGCCTCGACGACACCGCGAGACGCTGCTTCACCGCGCTGGAGAGACAGGACCCGGAGACGGCCGACTGGGTGCGGGCGTACGTCGACGGCGTCAACGAGGAGCTGCCGGCCACCACGGCCCCGGAGTTCACCCGCACCGGCCTCGCCCCCGGACGCTGGGAGCCCTGGACCCCGCTCGGCGTCTGGCTCGCCACGCACGTCCTGTTCGCGGGATTCCCGGCCAAGCTCTGGCGGGACGAGGCGCTACGGCACCTGGGCCCGGACGCGGTCGGCCTCTTCGCCACCGACGGCCCCGGCACCGCCGGCAGCAACGGCTGGCTGGTCGCCGGCGCCCGCACCACCACCGGGCACCCGGTCCTCGCCGGCGACCCGCACCGCTACATCGAGGACCCCGGCGTCTACCAGCAGATCCGCCTGTCCTGCCCCGAGTTCGACGTCCTCGGCCTCGCCGTGCCCGGCGTCCCCGGCATCGCCCACTTCGGCCACGCCGGCACGGTCGCATGGTCCATCACCAACGCGATGGCCGACTACCAGGACCTCTACCGCGAGCGCCTGCGCCGCACGGGCGCGGGCATCGAGGCCCTCGGCCCGGACGGCATCTGGCACCGGGCCTCCCGGCACACGGAGACCATCGAGGTGGCGGGCGAGGAGCCGGTCGAGATCGAGGTGATCGAGACGGAGCGGGGCCCGGTGATCGCGGGAGGCCCGGAGGGGCTGGGCGGGGGAGTGATCGAGGGGGCGCCGGTCCTCTCCGATACGCCGGTCCTCTCGGGCACGCCGGTCGCCTCGGATGCACCGGACCCCTCGGGCACGCCGGTCGCCTCGGATGCACCGGACCCCTCGGGCACGCCGGTCGCCTCGGACGCCCCGGACCTCTCGCACACGCCCGCCCTCTCGGACGCCCCGGTCCCCTCGAACCCGCCCGTCCTCCCCGACCCCCCGGTCGCCCTCTCCCTCCGCCATCCACCCCGAGTCACCGAGGGCCTCGGCTTCCGTGCCCTCCTCCCCCTGCTCCGCGCCCGCCGCACCGCCGACGTGGACCGGGCCTTCGACCACTGGGTCGAGCCCGTGAACGTGGTGCAGGCCGCCGACATCGAGGGCGGCCTGCTGCACCGGGTCGCGGGAAAGGTCCCGGTGCGCGCGGAGGCCAACCGGCTGCGGCCCGTCCCCGCCTGGGAACCCGGCCACGAATGGCGGGGCTGGCACGCAACGCCCCGGGCCGGCCTCACCGACGGAATCGCCGTGATGGCCAACCAGCGCGGCCCCGCCGCCCCCCTCGGCGTCGAGTTCGCCCCGCCCCACCGCGCGCACCGCATCACCGCCCTGCTGGCGGAGAAGGACCGCTGGTCCCCCGCCGACATGCCGTTGATCCACACGGACACCCATCTCGCCTCGGCCCAGCCCCTGCTGGACCGCCTGGCGAACCTGGACGGTCTGAGCCCCGAGGCCGTGACCCTGCGGGAAACGCTGATCCACTGGGACCGCCGGATGACCGCGGACAGCCACGAGGCCGCCCTCTACGCCGCCGTCCGCAGCGCGGTCGTACGACGACTGGCGGCCCACCCCGCCTTCGCCGCCCTCACCGCCCCGCCCGCCTACCCCGACGTCCTCCTCCCCTGGCTCGGCCTGGTCCCCCGGATCGCCTTCGCCCTCGAACACCTCCTGCGCGCCGAGGAGTTGTACGGCGTCGACCGGGACGAGACCGTGCGCGGCGCCCTGGAGGAGGTGGCCGCCGAGCCGCCACGCGGCACCTGGGGCGACACCCACCGTCTCGCCCCGTGGCGGGCACTTCCCGAGGACGCCCCGGACGCCCCCGCCCTCTCCGGCGACCACGACTGCGTCCTGTGCACCTCGGCGGTCCCCGGACTCACCGACCTCGCCGCCCGCGGCCCGGCCGCCCGGTACGTCTGGGACCTGGCCCGCCGCGAGGACAGCCTCTGGGTGGTTCCGCTGGGCGCGTCCGGCGTCCCCGGCTCCCCCCATCACCGCGACCAACTCCCCCTGTGGCTCAGGGGAGATCTCGTCCCGGTCGTCACCGACTGGCACCACCTGACCAAGGAAGACTGAGGAGACCGATGCCCCGCACCCCCGCCCGTGAGGCGGTCCACACCCAGACCGTCCCCGGCTTCGGCACCGTACGCGTCCTGCGTCTCGACCCGAAGGCCGACGCCCCCACCGTGCACGCGTGGGTGCGCGAGGAACGCGCCGCGTTCTGGGGCATGAACGGCCTCACCGAGGACCAGGTGGCCGAGGCCTACGCCCACTTGGGCACCCTCGACACCCACCACGCCTACCTCCTGGAGAAGGACGGCGAACCGGCCGGGCTGCTCCAGACCTACGAGCCGGAGGCCGACCGGGTCGGCGAGTGCTACGAGGTCCGCGCCGGCGACATCGGCGTCCACCTGCTGCTCGCGCCCGCGGCCGCCGGGGTCCCCACCTCGGGGTGGTCGTCGGCGCTGCTGAGCGCCGTGGCCTCGTACGTGCTGCTGGGCCTGGACCGGCGGCGGGTCGTCGTCGACCCGGACGTGCGCAACGAGAAGGCGATCGCCCGTTTCCTGAAGCAGGGCTTCTTGGCGGGCGAGGCGGTCGTGCTCCCGGAGATCGACCTCCCCGACGTCCACCTGCCCGAGAAGCACGCCCAACTGGCCTTCCTGGCACGGGAGGTAGCCTTCCCGGGTGACGCCTGACGACCTCGTCGCCCACTACGGCCTGGAACCGATCCCCCGCGAGGGGGGCCTGTTCCGGCAGACCTGGGCGGGACCGGAGCGCGCCGACGGACGCCCCCACGGCACCGCGATCGTCGCGCTCCTGACCGCGGACGACTACTCCGCCCTGCACCGCCTGCCCAGCGACGAGATCTGGCACCACTACCTCGGCGACCCCCTGGACCTCCTGCTCCTCGCCCCCGACGGCACCGCGACGACCCCCGTCCTGGGCCCGGACATACGGAGCGGCCAGCGCCCCCAGCTGACCGTGCCCGCGGGCACCTGGATGGGCGCCAGGACCCGCGGCGCGTGGACCTTCTTCGGCTGCACCATGGCCCCCGGCTTCACCTACGAGGACTACGAGCACGGGGACGCGGCCGAGCTGACGGCGCGTTATCCCGCCGAGGCCGCGCGGATCGCGGGACTGTGCCGTCCATGAGACTCCTGGAGGGCCAGGTCGCCCTGGTCACGGGCGCGGGCGGCGGCATCGGACGGGGCATCGCGCTGCGGTTCGCCGAGCAGGGCGCGGCGGTCGCGGTCCATTGCCGTACGGCGGTGGCGGCGGCGCGGGAAGTGGCGTCCGGGATCGAGGAGGTGGGCGCCCGGGCCGTCGTACTGGAAGCGGATCTGCGGGACGAGGAGGAGTGCCGGCGGCTGGTGCGGGCGGCGGCGGAGTGGGGCGGGGGACTGACCGCCCTGGTCAACAACGCGGGCGTGCAGCCCACGCGACCGCTGCCCGGGATGACGGCGGCCCAGTGGCGCACGGTCGTGGACACCAACCTCACCAGCGTCTTCGCCTGCACGCAGGCCGCCGCGGAGATCATGCGGCCGGGCGCCTCGGTGACCCACATCGCCTCGATCGAGGCGAGCCGGCCCGCGCCCGAGCACGCCCACTACTCCGCCTCCAAGGCGGCGATCCTGATGCACGCACGGTCCGCGGCCCTCGAGTACGGCCCGCACGGCATCCGCGTCAACACCGTCTCCCCCGGCCTGATCGACCGGGACGGGCTGGCGCGGGACTGGCCGGAGGGCGTGGAGCGCTGGACCCGACGGGCGCCCCTGGGCCGGCTCGGCCGCCCGGAGGACGTGGCCGACGCCTGCGTGTTCCTGGCCTCCCCGCTCGCGTCCTGGATCACCGGGCACGACCTGGTGGTGGACGGCGGGATGACGGCGGGGGCGGTGTGGTGAGGCGCACGGAGGTGCCGGTGAGCGCTGCGTCCTTCGCGTCCGTACCTATCGGGAAGACCGGGAGCCCAGGTACGGAGTAGTGACGTGAGGTGTGAGCTTGCCCGCAGCAGCACAGGCCGGCGAAGGCGAGGACTTCAAGGGCTGGTGCTGCTGGGCACCGTGCTGGTCCTGCTCCTCCTCGGCGGCGGACCGGCGTCGGCCCACGCGGCCCTCCGCGCCACCGACCCCGAGGACGGAACCGTCCTCAAGTCCGCCCCCCGCTCCATCACCCTGACCTTCACCGAGTCCGTCGGCCTGCTCGACGACTCCTTCCGGGTACTGACCCCCGAGGGCGAACGCCTGAAGACCGGCGAGGCCGCACACGGCACGGGCGGCTCGGACACGGCGAGCGTCTCCCTGCCGGCCAAGCTCGCCCAGGGCACCTACACCGTGGCCTGGCGCGTGGTCTCCGCCGACAGCCACCCGGTCTCCGGCGCCTTCACCTTCTCGGTCGGCAAACCCTCCCCGGCCACCGTCGTCGTGGACACCGGCCCGACCGAGGACCCGGCCACGGAGAGCCTGTTCAACATGGGCCGCTATCTGGCCTACCTCGCCGCGGCCCTGCTCATCGGCACCGCCGTCTTCCTCACCGCCTGCCGCCCCCCGGACCCGGCCCCCCTGCGCAGGCTGCTGTGGGCGGGCTGGGGCACCCTGCTCGGCTCGACCCTGTTCCTGCTGGTGCTGCGCGCCCCCTACGAGGCGGGCACGGGCCCGGCCTCCGCCTTCTCGCTGAAGGCCTTCGAACGCACCCTGGGCACCCGCCCGGGCGAGGCCCTCCTGGTCCGCGCGGCGCTGCTCCTGGTCGCGTACTTCTTCGTCGTACGACTGCTGCGGCTCGGCGAGTCCCGGCTGTCCCGCCCGTGGCAGGCGGCCGGGGCCGTGCTCGCCGTGGGCCTCGCGCTGACCTGGGCCGCCGCCGAGCACGCGTCCGCCGGGATCCAGGTGCCGGTGGCGATGACGTCCGCGGTGCTGCACGTGCTGGCGATGGCGGTCTGGCTGGGCGGCCTCGCGGCCCTGCTCATGCTCCTGCACCGGGTCCCGTCCCAGCTCCCGCCCGCCGTCGTCACCCGCTTCTCCCGGCTGGCCTTCACCGCCGTGACCGTCCTCGTCGTCACCGGCGTCTACCAGTCCTGGCGCGGGCTCGGCTCCTGGAGCGAGATCACCGGGACGACGTACGGCCACCTCCTGGTCTTCAAACTGATCGCGGTGACCCTGTTGCTGACGGCGGCGAGGATGTCGCGACGGTGGACGGGACGACTGGCCGCGATCGGCGAGAAGGCGAAGCCGGTCGTCCCTGCGAAGGTGCCGGTCGCGACGTCTGGTGGTGGGGCGTCTGCGGTATCGGAGCCGGTTTCCGAGTCGGCGTCCGAGCCGGGGTCCGACTCGGTGTCCGAGCCGGGGTCCGATTCGGCCTCTGAGCCGGTGTCCACCGCCCCCGGCCCGGCCGGCGCAGCGTACCGGCATCGCCTGCGTCGATCCGTCCTCGCCGAAGTGGCCGTCGGTGTCGTGGTGCTCGTGCTGAGCACCGTGCTGAGCGGCACGCTGCCCGGCCGGGCGCAGGCCGAGGCGGCCGAGGCGGCACCGGCCTCGGGCGGACTGCCCGCCGCGTCCGTGACCAACCTCCCGTTCGCCGTGGCCGGCGCCTCGGGCAAGGTGCAGGTCACCCTCGACCCGGGCCGCACCGGCGACAACTCGGTGCAGGCCATCGTCTACGCGGCCGACGGCGGCCTCGCCACGATCCCCGAACTCCGGCTGTCCTTCACCCTGCCGGCCCAGAAGATCGGCCCGATCGACGCCGGTCTGAAGAACAGGGGTGGCTACTGGGGCACGAACGACCTCACCCTGCCCCTCGCCGGCGACTGGCAGATGAAGGCCACGATCAGGGTGTCCGACATCGACCAGATCAGTGTGACGAAGACGGTGCGGATCGTGGGCTGAGCAGCTCGTCCATGGTCTCGGCGGCGTGCACGGCGGCCGCCGCGCAGCAGTTGTTGAACAGCACGTGGACCTGGTCGACCTGCTCGGCCAGGGCGCGCAACCGCGGCAGCCACTCGGCGAGTTCGGCGCGCGAGTAGTCGTAGCGGAAACGCTCCTCCTTGCTGCCGCGGCCCCAGGAGGAGCTGCGCCCGTGGAAGCGGACGACGGCCAGCCGGGTCGTGGTGACGGGGGTGAGCGGCGGCATCGAGGCGGGCAGCCCCTGGCGCATGTCGACGGCGACGGCGCCGAAGCCGTACTTGTTCAGCAGCGCGCAGGTGAGGTCCCGTTGCCGCTCCTCCCACCAGGACGGATGCCGGAACTCCACCTGGACGGGCCACCCGGCGGTCCGTTCGGCGGTCTCCTCCAGGAACCGCTCGGCCCGCGCCCCCGGCCGGAACCACGGCGGGAACTGGAACAGCACCCCGCCGAGCCGTCCGGCCTCCCGCAACGGCCCGATCCCGGCGGCGAACCGCGCCCACACCTCGTCCAGAGGGACGTCCGCGAGCGCGGCCTGCCGTGCCGGATGCCCGGTGAGCGGGGCGTACGCCTTCACGTCGAACACGAACTCGGCCGGCGTCCGCTCCACCCAGAGCAGGCTGTTGCGCTCGCTGGGCAGGGCGTAGAAGCTGCCGTCCACCTCGACCACGGGAAACCGCCCGGCGTAGAACCGCAGCCGCCGCTCCGCGTCCCGCCACCCCGGCGGGTACCAGCCACTGCGGACGAGGGCCGGGTCGGTCCAGGAGCACGTGCCGACAAGGATGTTGGTCATGGGCCTCGGGTACCGACTTAGGGTGCGGGCATGACTTCCCAGGCGTATCTCTCCCAACTGTTCTCGCTGGACGGCCGCGTGGCACTGGTGACGGGCGGAAGTTCGGGAATCGGCGGGGCGATCGCGGGGGCGTTGGCGCGGGCGGGGGCGAGCGTGGTGATCGTGGCCCGCAGGAAGCCTGAACTGGCCGCGACGGTGGCCGAGTTGGAGCGGGACGGCTGCCGGTCCGCCTGGGTGAGCGGCGACTTGAGCACGAGGGACGGCGTCCGTACGGCGGCGGAGGCGGCCGCCGAGGTGTTCGGCGAGCCGGACGTCCTGGTCAACTCGGCGGGAGTGAACCTGCGCCCGCCCATGCACGAACTGACGGACGACGTCTGGGACACCACCATGGCCGTCAACCTGGAGGCCCCCTACCTCCTGGGCCAGCGCTTCGGCCCCGGGATGGCGGAGCGCGGCTTCGGCCGCATCATCCACATCAGCTCCCAGCAGGCCCACCGCGCCTTCGTCCAGAGCGGCGCCTACGGCGTCTCCAAGGGTGCCCTGGAATCCCTGGCCCGCTCCCAGGCCGAGGCCTGGTCCCCCCACGGAGTCACCTGCAACACCCTCGTCCCGGGCTTCGTCCTGACCCCCCTCAACGCCCGCCTGGCAAGCGACCCGAACCAGGTCGCCACCCTGGCCACCCGCACGATGACAGGCCGCAACGGCGTCCCCGCCGACTTCGCGGGAGCAGCGGTGTTCCTGGCGAGCGGGGCGGCGGGGTATGTGACGGGCCAGTCGATCTTTGTGGACGGGGGGTTGTCGGTGCACTGAGGGCGGGGGGTGGGGGTGGTGGCCGTGACGTGCGGCCGGAGCGGCACCGGGGTCGGGGGCCGCACGGCGGGGCCGCAGGCCGGGGTGGCTGCGGCCTCGCTTGGGGGATGGGGGGTCAGGACGGGTCGCCGTACTGGAGGCCGCGGCCGTTGGTGCCGATGTAGACGCGGCCGTAGGTGTCGGGGTCGCCGGTGATGACGCCGAGGCTGCCGATGGCGCCCCACTGGTGGGCGTCGTCGTTGACGCGGAGCCAGGTGGCGCCCTTGTCGGTGGAGCGGAAGACTCCGGTGACGTCCTTGACGGTGCCGATCAGGTACAGGGCCTGGTAGTCGGTGCCGGGCGCGGCCTTGCCGAAGCCGAGGGCGGCGGCGGACTTCACCGACCCGAGCGTGGTGAAGGTGCGGCCGCCGTCGGTGGAGTGCAGCAGCCCCCTGTCACCGCCGGCGATCCACAGGTCGCCGCTGATGCCGGGGACGGCGGTGAGCCGGCCGGAGGGGAGGTTGGTGGCGCGGGCGGTGAAGGTCGCGCCGCCGTCGGTGCTGGCGTGGAGTGTCCCGCCGGACAGGGAGTAGAAGGTGTTGGCCGAGGAGCGGTCGGCGACGACCACGGCGTCGGTGCCCAGCCCGCTGACCTTCGACCAGCTCGCTCCCTTGTCGGTCGAGCGGTATGGAGCCTGGCCGGACTCGGCCCACACGATGGTGGAGCCGTCCGCGGCGATGGCGACATGGCCCATGTTCGCGCTGGGGACCGGTTCCGCGGTGAAGCCGTGCCAGCTGCTGCCGCCGTCGGTGGAGTAGGCGCCGTCCTGCGCGCCACCGGTGCCGACACGGACCATCACCGAGGGGTTGGACTGGGCGAAGTCGATGTCGGTGCTGCTGCTCATCAGCGGGTCCTTCATCCGCCCGCCGGGCACCTCGGTCAGCGAGTCGTGGCGGAAACCGCCCTGGTCGCCCATGGAGGTGATGACGGTGGCGCCGCCGGGCGGAGCGATCGCGTCCGCCAGCGAGGTCTCCTCCAGCCCGCGGGCCCCGGAGGCGGCCCAGTGGCTGGTGCCACCGCTGTCGGAGGCGTTGGCGTCCTTGCTGCGCCAGATGCCGCCGCCGGTGCCGTACAGCACGTGCCCGGAGTTGAAGGGATCGATGGCCAGCGCGGTCATCCAGTGCCCGGTGTGGGTGCCGACGTAAGGCGCGCCGGAGGCGTCCCGCGTCGACTTGTCGGCCAGGGCCTTCCAGGTCGAACCGCCGTCGGTGGTCCGGTAGATCTCGTCCTCGGGCCACCACCGGTCCAGGGTGGTGACCATCACCGTGGACGGCTTCTGCGCGTCGACGGCCAGACCGGAGAACCCGTAACCGCCGCTGGACGGCGAGACGTTCTTCCACGCGCCGCCGGCCGGGGTGTACTTCCACACCGAGCCCGCCGTCGCGTCCATGGGGCCGATGCTGTTGCTGTAGGACAGGTACAGCGACCCGTCACCGGAGACCACACCGTGCTGCGGCATCTGACCGGTGGGCTGCCCTGCGAGAGCCTGCCAGCTGCTGCCGCCGTCGGTGGAGCGGTACAGGGACGTGGACTTGTCGTTGACGCCGACGTAGACCGTGTTGCTGCCGGCCGGGCCGTATGTCACGAAGGAGATGCCCGCACCGCTGCTCGCCCCGTCCTTGACGGGGAACGAGGAGACCTGACGCCATGTCACGCCGTAGTCGGTGCTGCGCCACAGACCGTTCTTGCGGGTACCCAGCAGCAGGGTGCCGTGGTCCGCGGGATCGATCACGAGCCGTTCGCCCGCCCCGCGTCCAGGTTCGTTGCCGCCCAGCTTGAACGGCAGATCGGTGCGCTGGAAGGTACGGCCCCGGTCGGTGGACCGCAGGATCGCCCCGTTGCCCGCCCACTCGTTGGTGTAGGTCCCGGCACCGAGGTAGAGCCGGCCGGGGTCGACGGGGTCGGTGGCCAGGGAGTCGATGCCCAGCAGGTTCCAGTCCTTCTCACCGAGCCAGTCGGTGAGCGGGATCCACTGCTCGGCCGCGGTGTCCCAGCGGTAGGCGCCGCCCATGTCGGTGCGGGCGTACAGCAGACCTTTCTCTTTCTGGTTGAACACCAGCCCGGTGACGTAACCGCCGCCCACCACCTGGGCGTTCTTCCACACGTACGGCCCGGCCGCGGCCGTGGTCTGGGAGCTGCCGGTCCCGGAGGCCTGGGTCCCGGACGCGGGGCTCTCGGACGCCGGGGTCCCGGACGCCTGGGTCTGGGCCGTCTGCACCAGCTTCCACTGCTGGTTGGTGCTGCCCCTGCCGGGATACTGGATGACGGCCGCGCCCTCGGCCGTGGAGCCTCCGGAGACGTCCAGGACCTGGCCGCTCCTGCGGGAGGTGAAGGTGACGGCGCCGGAACCGCTCACATCGTCGACCCGCCACTCCTGGGACGTGACGGAGCTGTCGGTCTGCTGCTCGGCGACGGCCGCCTGGGCGGTCGAATCGCCCTTGATGCCCAGCACCTTGCCGCTGTTGCGGTTCACCAGCTCGTAGTAGCCGTCCCCGGCAGGTCTCAGCTTCCACTGCTGGTTGGCGGTGTTCTGGTCGGTCCACTGCTGGATGCGGGTGCCGTCGGCGGTGGAGAAGGCGTTGACGTCCAGCACCTTGCCACTGCGTACGGACACGATCCGGTAGTACGCATTGCCGTCGATCGTCGCGGCCTGCGAGTCCTCCTGCGCGAACAGGAGATACGGCACGACGATGGCGGGCACGCCGAGCAGCAGAGCGGTGGCGGTCCAGCGACGACGGTGACGCCCGCGGCGCCCACCGGTCGTGGGGTTGTTCATGGGGAGGTGTTCTCCTTGCATGCCGTTCACCAGAAGAGGGGTGGATCCAGCCAGGGGGACGACCGGATCCGACGCCTAGTGGTCACAGCCTCCGCACAGGGTTGCCGCGACCTGCGAACTTTTTCGCTCCAGCCCGAACACCGACTCCCAGACCTGGAAGCGGCCTCTCAAAGACGCGGGCGTACGAAACGGCCCGGGGCCGTCCCGGGTCGCCGGTCTCTCATCCGGTATGGACAGCGGGGGGACCATGGACAAGCGGACGGACCCTGTCGAGATCATCGCGCGCGTGGGCGGCGTGAAGGCCGGCTGGCAGGTGGTCGAGGCTGACGGGTTCGCCGCAGACGCTGACCGGGGCGAGATCGGCGCGGTGGACATGGGGGGTATCCGGTACGTGATCCGCCTCGGTCCACAAGTGCGGCGGCTGCTCTACGAGGTCGTCGACGGACGCATGCTGAAGCGAGACGTCCTTGCGGTCGCGGCCTGGCCCCGCATTGGTACTCCCCGAAAGACGACTGAGACGAAAACTGAGACGGAAGAACTGGGACGGACAACGACGAAGGGCCCCGCTGTGAACAGCGGGGCCCTTCGACATCGTGCCCGGTGAGGCACTGGCGGAGGATACGAGATTCGAACTCGTGAGGGGTTGCCCCCAACACGCTTTCCAAGCGTGCGCCCTAGGCCTCTAGGCGAATCCTCCGCCGCAAACAATACAAGACGTTGAGGAGTGCTCGCGAACTCGTTCCCACCCCTCGCCATCGGGTACTGTTTGGGCAGCCCCTCACGCGGCGCTATCTGACTGAACTCCCCCAGGGCCGGAAGGCAGCAAGGGTAGGTTGGCTCTGGCGGGTGCGTGAGGGGCGTTCGCGTTCCCGGACCGGGGGCCCGCGCGGGGTCGGGTTGTCAGTGGGCGCCTATAACCTCGTATGCGTGTCGTCTCTCGCGCTGTACCGCCGCTACCGCCCGGAGTCCTTCGCCGAGGTCATCGGGCAGGAGCATGTCACCGACCCGTTGCAGCAGGCGCTGCGGAACAACCGGGTCAATCACGCGTACCTGTTCAGCGGTCCGCGAGGCTGCGGGAAGACCACCAGCGCACGCATCCTCGCCCGGTGTCTGAACTGCGAGCAGGGCCCCACGCCGACCCCCTGCGGCCAGTGCCAGTCCTGCCAGGACCTCGCTCGCAACGGCCCGGGTTCCATCGACGTCATCGAGATCGACGCCGCCTCCCACGGTGGCGTGGACGACGCCCGTGAGCTGCGCGAAAAGGCCTTCTTCGGGCCCGCCGGCAGCCGCTACAAGATCTACATCATCGACGAGGCCCACATGGTCACGTCGGCCGGTTTCAACGCGCTCCTCAAGGTCGTCGAGGAGCCCCCGGAGCACCTCAAGTTCATCTTCGCCACCACCGAGCCCGAGAAGGTCATCGGGACCATCCGCTCGCGGACCCACCACTACCCCTTCCGGCTCGTCCCGCCCGGCACCCTGCGCGACTACCTCGGCGAGGTGTGCGGCAAGGAGAACATCCCCGTCGAGGACGGCGTGCTGCCGCTCGTCGTGCGGGCCGGTCAGGGATCCGTCCGTGACTCCATGTCCGTCATGGACCAGCTCCTCGCCGGTGCGCGTGAGGAGGGTGTGACGTATGCCATGGCCACCTCCCTCCTCGGCTACACCGACGGCTCGCTGCTCGACTCCGTCGTCGAGGCCTTCGCCACCGGTGACGGCGCCGCCGCCTTCGAGGTCGTCGACCGCGTCATCGAGGGCGGCAACGACCCGCGCCGCTTCGTCGCCGACCTGCTGGAGCGGCTGCGGGACCTGGTCATCCTCGCCGCCGTCCCCGACGCCGCCGAGAAGGGGCTCATCGACGCCCCCGCCGACGTCATCGAGCGCATGCAGGCCCAGGCCGGCATCTTCGGCGCCGCCGAGCTCAGCCGCGCCGCCGACCTCGTCAACGAAGGTCTGACCGAGATGCGCGGTGCCACCTCGCCCCGCCTCCAGCTGGAACTCATCTGCGCGCGCGTACTGCTCCCCGCCGCCTACGGCGACGAGCGCTCCGTCATGGCCCGCCTCGACCGCATCGAGCGCGGCGTGAACTTCTCGGCCGGACCCGGCACACCCGCGGCCGGCATGGGCGCGGGCATGGGTATGGGCACGGGCATCGGGATGGGGTACGTGCCGGGGCCCGAGGCGCACGGGGGAGCGGTGGCCCCGGGTGCTTCTGGTGCTTCCGGTGCCCCGATGGCCCCCGTGGCGCCCTCGGCTCCGGTCCCGCCCGGCGGTGGCCCGGCCGCGGCCCGCGCGGCCGTACGGGCTTCGGGCGCGGGCAGCGGCGTCGGCTCGGGCACGCCCGGGGGCGGCCCCGGCGGTGCCACCCCGGTCAGCGGGCCGGGCGGCCTCCCCACCGGAGCAGGATCCACGGCCGGCCACCCCGGCATCGCTGCGGCCGACTCGGCACCGCCCGTCAACCCGTCCCCAGCCACCGGGTCCCCCTCGGGCCCGCCCACCGCCCCGACGCACGGATCTCCCGCAGACCACGGCCCCGCCTCCCCGTCCGACCAGCAGCCGCCCACCCCGACCCCCGCCCCCTCTACCCCCGCACCCGCAGTCTCCGCTCCCGCCCCCGGCGCCTGGCCCACCGCCGCCCCCGCCGGTGGTGGGCGGCGTCCCGGTGGCTGGCCCACCGCGGCCCCGGCCGGAGGTGGCGGTCAGCCCCAGGCACCCGCAGCGCACCGCCCCGCAGCCACCCCGGCGGCACCCGCCCAGCCCACGCCCGCGTCCGCGGCCCCCGCACCCGGCCCGGCCGCCTACGCCCCCCCTTCTGGTGGCCTCGACCCCCGCCAGCTCTGGCCCAACATCCTCGAAGCGGTCAAGAACCGACGCCGCTTCACCTGGATCCTGCTCAGCCAGAACGCCCAGGTGGCCGGCTTCGACGGCACCACCCTCCAGCTCGGCTTCGTCAATGCCGGCGCCCGCGACAACTTCGCGAGCAGTGGCAGCGAGGAGGTGCTGCGCCAGGCCCTCACCGAGCAGTTCGGCGTCCAGTGGAAGGTCGAGGCGCTGGTCGACCCGTCGGGCGGCGGAGCGTCGGCCCCGGCACCCGGTGGCTTCAACAGCGGCGGCGGTAGCGGCGGCTACGGCGGAGGCGGAAACCCCGGCGGTTACGGCAGCGGCGGCTACAGCACAGGCACCGGCGCAGGCGCGGGCACCGGTACCCCGGGAGGCTACGGCGCCCCCACCCCCCAGGCCTCACCGTCCGCCCAGCCGTCACACACCCCCCCCCCCCCCCCCCCCCCCCCCCCCCCCCCCCCCCCCCCCCCCCCCCCC
>NZ_JBHUXV010000104.1:0-34283 GCF_042669125.1 Streptomyces sp. NPDC057253
GGGCGAACCGCACCTGTGCGCGGTCCGCCCCGGCGGCCGTCGTCAGCGCAGGGTCACTGCTTGACGGAGATGGACTGCGAGGCCTGCGACTCGGCGGCCGACCAGGCGGAGTGGTCGTTGACGGCCGCGGACTGGTTGTCGGCCTGGACGGTGGCGATGTGCTTGGTGACGTTGGTGGTCCGGTTGAAGCTGAACTTCAGCTTGCCCAGGGCCTCACGGCCCGGCAGCAGCTCCGCGGACTCGGTGTCGAGCTCGTTCATGTCCATGCTCATGATGGATGTCCTTCCAGGTGGTGGTGGTGAATGAGTGGGTGTGGAGGTGGTGCGCGGGCGCTACTGCGTGACGCTGATGGCCTGCGAGGCGCCGGAGCTCGCCACCGACCCGAAGGAGTGGTCGTTGAGGGCGAGCGAGGAGTTGTGGGCCTCGACGGCGGCGACGTGCTTGGTCACGTTCGTGGTGCGGTTGAAGCTGAACTTCAGCTTCCCGAGGGCCTCGCGGCCCGGCAGCAGTTCCGCGGACTCGGCCTCGAGCTCGTGGGCGTCCATCATGATCAGTTCCCCCTCAGGGATGGGCATTTCCGGTCGGACCGAGTCAGGTTCCCCCCACACTCTGTCCAACTTGGTCGGACGAGCTGTCCAACGAGATTGGACACTAGGGCCTCGCGGGGCCGACGCGCAACCCGTTCGGGGAATCACCCTTTCGGCGGCGGCCGGCGCCGCCCGTAGAATCGGCTCCGACATGGACGGTTCCGCCGAGCGGCGAGCAGGAAGTGACCCACCCGTGGCCAACGCACTCCAGCAGTTGATCCGTGAGCGCCTGGACCTCAAGGGCTGGTCCTACGGCGAGGTGGCGCGCCGCGGCGGCATTCCGCGCTCCACCGTCCACCATCTGGCGACCACCGACCGGGTCGTCCGCATGCCCCAGTCGACCACCCTCGAGGGACTGTCCAAGGGCCTGGAACTCCCGTTGGACACCGTCCGCCGCGCCGCCGCGGAGGCCTGCGGCATCCACGTCTACGGCACCGAGGGCACCACCGGCCAGCCGGCCGACCCCGAGGTGGATCTGCTGATCGCCAGCGTCCAGAGACTCTCGGCGGACGACCGCCGCCATGTCGCTGCGCTGGTGGAATCCCTGCTGGACCGCACGCCCAAGCAGTAGTTGTCCGGCAGGGTGACGAGGTCGTCGGTCGGCTGCGGGCCGGTGGGGGCCGGTCGCGCAGTTCCCCGCGCCCCCAGGTGGGTGCAGTCACGCGCGCCACGTCGGACCCGCGCAGGCCGCCGCAGGCATCCAGGGGCGCGGGGAACTGCGCGATCAGCCCCCACGCACCCGCAGCCGACCAACCACCCCAACGGCCCGCAGACACTCACCGCCCACCCCGGAAGTGACCGTGCGGACGTCGGGTCACGGCGGTCCGCGATCGGGGATGTTCACTCTTCCGTGCAGTCGGAAAAAGAATTCGACTGTGCCCGAAAGGGCCGCGCTCCCCCGCTAGTCTCTCGTCCTGCCCGAGGAGCGAGAGCCGCACGACCCCGGGCTCCCAGGGGGGAATGTGTTGTTCGTGCATGGCGGGCCGGCCACGGCCGTGGTCCGCGGGCCCGCCGGTGAATCGGTCGTTCTGCTCTCCGGCGAACTGCCCGACGTACTGACCGACGAGTCAGTGAGAGAACTCATGGAACTGGCCGCCGCCGTCCTGGACGCGGACGAGGTGCCTCTGTTCCGGAGCTGTCTGAGAACCCTGCGCCGCGACGGAATGCGCGCGGGCCGCCGGATCGAGATCGACGGCGCCGTCCTGACCGTCTACGAGGGGTGACGGCGGGGTGCCGGCCCACGCGGGAGGAACCACCGCGAGGGCGAGGAAGTGCCCGGAGCCGGACTTGAACCGGCACGCCCGCGAAGGGGCAGCGAGGTTTAAGCTCGCCGTGTCTGCATTCCACCATCCGGGCAGGTCATGGGCTCCGCGTTTGAGTCTCCGAGCCTATCGGGGCGCATCCCCCGAACAGCGGCCGGGCGGACCGATGTTGTCTTATTTTATTGACGTCTGAGGGTGCATCAGACCATGGAACAGGCCATCCGCACTTGCCAATAGCCTTACGCGGGGCGCCCGGCCGCGCATGCGGAATGACGGAATTTCACCGCCCGAACGAGGACGCTCCACCTGTTCTCCGCGCATGCCGAGAATCAGGGGCCGCCGTCATCCCCAGGTATGACGGCGAGCCGCCCGGTCCGTCCGAAGTCTGCCCTCGGAACCACGACTGCGACTGACTACACGGCGGGATGCGGCCACCACGATGGAAGACGTCCTTCAACGATGTCGTCCCGCGAGGAGTTCCATCCCGTGACCACCACACCCGTCGCCGGCCGGGCCACCACCGTGGCCGCACGCGCCACGGATCTGTCGAAGATCTACGGACAGGGCGAGACCCAGGTGGTCGCCCTGGACCGGGTCACCGTCGAGTTCCGGCAGGCCGAGTTCACCGCGATCATGGGCCCCTCCGGCTCCGGCAAGTCCACGCTGATGCACTGCGTGGCCGGCCTTGACACCTTCTCCTCCGGCTCGGTCCGCATCGGCGAGACCGAGCTGGGCTCGCTCAAGGACAAGCAGCTGACCAAGCTGCGCCGGGACAAGATCGGCTTCATCTTCCAGGCGTTCAACCTGCTGCCGACCCTGACGGCCCTGGAGAACATCACGCTTCCGATGGACATCGCGGGCCGCAAGCCGGACAAGCAGTGGCTGGACTCGGTCATCCGGATGGTGGGACTGCGGGACCGGCTCAGCCACCGCCCCGCCCAGCTCTCCGGCGGCCAGCAGCAGCGCGTCGCCGTGGCCCGCGCTCTCGCCTCCAAGCCCGACATCATCTTCGGCGACGAGCCGACCGGAAACCTCGACTCCCGCTCCGGCGCCGAGGTGCTGGGCTTCCTGCGCAACTCCGTACGGGAGCTCGGGCAGACGGTCGTGATGGTGACCCACGACCCGGTGGCCGCGGCCTACGCGGACCGGGTGGTGTTCCTCGCGGACGGCCGGATCGTGGACGAGATGTACAAGCCCACCGCTGACAACGTCCTCGACTTCATGAAGCAGTTCGACGCGAAGGGCCGCACCTCCTGATGTTCCGCACCGCCCTGCGCAACGTCCTCGCGCACAAGGCCCGCCTGCTGATGACCGTGCTCGCCGTGATGCTCGGCGTGGCGTTCGTCTCCGGCACCCTCGTCTTCACCAACACCATCTCCGAGGCCTACCAGAAGAGTTCGGCCAAGGGCTTCGACCAGGTCGACGTGGCCGTCACCCCCGAGTCCCGCGAGGACAAGGGCAACACGATCGGCAAGCGCAACGAACTGACCGAGGCCCTGCTCGCCCGGAGCGCCAAGGTCCCGGGCGCCGCTTCCGCCATCGGGGTCGTGAACGGCTTCACCGCCATCGCCGACAAGGACGGCAAGCTCGTCGGCGGCGGCTTCCAGACCCAGGGCGGCAACTACTACGGCGCCGAGGACCCCCGGTACCCGCTGGCCGAGGGCAGGGCCCCGCACGGCGCGAACCAGGTCGCGATCGACTCGGAGACCGCCGAGCGGGCCGGCTACAAGGTCGGCGACACCGTACGCATCTCGGTCGACGGCCCGGTGCTCAAGCCGGTCGTCACCGGCATCTTCACCACCGACGACGGCAATGTCGCGGCCGGCGGCAGCCTCGCGCTGTTCGACACGGCCACCGCCCAGAAGCTGTTCGGCAAGCCGGGGACGTACGACGAGATCGATGTGAAGGCGGCCCCCGGCACCTCCCAGATCGCGCTGAAGGCGGCGCTGGACGAGGCGCTCCCGAAGGCCACCGTCGAGACCACGACCGGCAAGGAACTCGCCGACGACCAGGCCGAGTTGATCGCCTCCTCGATGTCCGGTCTCAAGCAGGGCCTGCTGGTCTTCGCGGGCATCGCGCTGTTCGTCGGCACCTTCATCATCGCCAACACCTTCACCATGCTGGTCGCCCAGCGCACCAAGGAGCTCGCGCTGCTGCGGGCGGTCGGCGCGTCCCGCAGGCAGGTCACGCGGTCGGTGCTGATCGAGGCGTTCGTGGTCGGTCTGGTGGCCGCCGTGACGGGCCTGGTGGCCGGTATCGGCATCGGCGCCGGGCTCAGGTCCCTCATGGGCACGCTCGGCGCGACCGTCCCGGACGGACCGCTGGTCATCACGCCCGGCACGGTCGGCGCGGCCCTCGCGGTCGGCGTCCTGGTGACCATGCTGGCGGCCTGGCTGCCGGGCCGCAGGGCGGCGAAGATCCCGCCGGTCGCGGCGATGAGCAGCCTGCACGCGAAGGCGACCACCAAGTCGCTGGTGCTGCGCAACACGCTGGGCGCGCTGTTCAGCGGGGCGGGCGTGGCCGTGATCCTGGCGGCCACCACGATGGACGGCTCGGACGGCCAGGCCCCCATGGGTCTCGGCGCGGTCCTGCTGATCATCGGCGTCTTCATCCTCACGCCCCTCCTGTCCCGCCCGCTGATCGCGGCCGCGGCCCCGCTGATGCGCGTGTTCGGCATCTCCGGGAAGCTGGCCCGGCAGAACTCGGTGCGCAATCCGCGCCGTACGGCCGCCACCGCCTCCGCGCTGATGATCGGCCTCACCCTGATCACCGGGATGACGGTGATGGCGGGCAGCCTCCAGAAGTCGATCGACAAGATGGCCACGGCGGCCGTCAAGGCGGACTACGTCGTCTCCATGGCGAACGGCAACGAGCTCTCCCCGGACGTCGAGAAGAAGCTGGCGAAGGTCGACGGCGTCACCGAGGTCAGCCCGCTGCGCAACGCGGCCTCCCGGATCGACGGCGAGACCGAGTACCTGACCGGCGTCAACGGCTCGGCGATCGGGAAGCTGACCGACCTCACGGTGGACGACGGCTCGTTCAAGGTCGGCGGCACCCAGGTGGTCGTGGACAAGGACAGGGCCAAGTCCTTCGGCTGGAGGGCGGGTTCGACCTTCACCGTCCACTACGAGGACGGCAAGGCGCAGCGGCTCACGGTCGCCGGGGTCTACGAGGGCAACGAGCTGATCAGCGGCATCATGCTGGACACCGCGACGCTCTCCCCGCACCTGAGGGACGCGTCGGACATGCAGGTCATGCTGAAGACGTCCGGCGGCGCCTCGGACGCCACCAAGGACCGGCTGGAGAAGGCCCTCGGCTCCAACCCGGCCGTCAAGGTCCAGGACAAGAAGGACCTCTCCGACTCCATCGCGCAGATGTTCACGCTGATGCTGAACATGCTCTACGGCCTTCTGGCCATGGCGGTGCTCGTCGCGGTCCTCGGTGTCATCAACACCCTGGCCATGTCGGTGTTCGAGCGCTCCCAGGAGATCGGCATGCTGCGCGCGATCGGCCTGGACCGCAAGGGCATCAAGCGGATGGTCCGTCTGGAGTCCCTGGTCATCTCCCTGTTCGGCGGGGTGCTCGGCATCGGCCTGGGCGTGTTCTTCGGCTGGGCGGCCGGTGAGCTGCTGGGCGCCAGGATGGCGACGTACGAACTCGTCCTGCCCTGGGCCCGGATGGCGGTCTTCCTGCTGCTCGCGGCCACGGTGGGCATCCTCGCCGCCCTGTGGCCGGCCCGCAGGGCGGCCCGCATGAACATGCTGTCGGCCATCAAGGCGGAGTAGTCAACGGCCTGTCGGGGCCCGTCGCGTGACAGCGGCGGGCCCCTTCTTCAGGCCCGGTTCCAGGTGCGGGCGCGCAACGGCAGGCCGGAGGCGCCGGATTCGGGGGTTCTGACGGCGAGGACCTGGTTGACGCCCAGGTGGTTGCGTTCGAAGCCGAGGGCGCAGGCGGCCATGTAGAGGCGCCAGACCCGGGCCCGGCCCGGGCCGGTGAGCCGGACCGCCCGCTGCCACCCGGACTCCAGGTTGGTGACCCAGCGGCGCAGCGTGTGGGCGTAGTGCTCGCGGATCGACTCGACGTCCCGCACCTCGAACCCGGCCCGCTCCAACAGGGTCACGGTGGTGCCGAGGGGGGCGAGTTCGCCGTCGGGGAAGACGTACGCGTCGATGAACTCGTCGAGGTCGTACGCCGATTCGTCGGACATCGGGCGCCGCGCGATCTGGTGGTTGAGCAGCCGCCCGCCGGGCGCGAGCAGCCGGTACAGGTCCTGGGCGTACTCCAGGTACTTCTCCGACCCCACGTGCTCGGCCATGCCGATGGAGGAGATCGCGTCGTACGGCCCGTCGACCACGTCCCGGTAGTCCTGGACCCGGATCTCGATCCGGTCGGTCAGCCCGGCGTCCGCGACGCGCTTGCGGGCGTAGGCCGCCTGCTCGTGCGAGAGGGTGATGCCGACGACGCGCACGCCGTACTCGCGGGCGGCGTGGATCGCCATCGAGCCCCAGCCGCAGCCGACGTCGAGGATCCGCTGCCCCGGCTGGAGCGCGAGCTTGCGGCAGACGAGGTCGAGCTTGTCGTGCTGGGCCTGCTCCAGGGGGGCGTCCTGGTCCGGCCAGTAGGCGCAGGAGTACACCATCGACGGGCCGAGGACGATCTCGTAGAAGCCGTTGCCGACGTCGTAGTGGTGGCTGATGGCCCGCCGGTCGCTGCGCCGGGTGTGCAGATGGCCGCGGACCCGGCGGATCTCCTCGCGGGGCGGGGCCGGGGGCAGCGGCAGCCCGCCGAGCCGGACGAGTCCGAACAGCGCGGCGCGGGTGCGGGCGTCGCGCAGGACACGGAGCGCGGAGCGGGTCTCGGCGCGCTCCCAGACCAGGCCGGAGAGCAGGCCGAGGGCGCCGTAGAAGTCGCCCTCGATGTCGAGGTCCCCGGCGACCCAGGCGCGGGCCAGGCCCAGCTCGCCGGGCTTCCACAGCAGCCGGCGCACGGCACGGCGGTTGCGGACGACCAGGGTGGGCGCGTCCGGTGGTCCCGCCTGTGAGCCGTCCCAGGCCCGGATCCGTACCGGCAGCTCGGCACCCAACAACTGTTCGAGCAGACTCTTCAGCCGCAGTGCGGCATCCGCCATGATCCACACCTCCGTGACGAGGATCCCGGAATTGTCCACCCGGGTAAACAACGGCACGGTCATGGTCACTCCCAAAGAACGCCGAAGGACCTCCCGCACCACGGATGGCGGGAGGTCCTTCGGGTGGATCAGCGACCGGAGCCGGTCGGGTGACCCGAGCGGGCCGGGTCACCCGGGCGGATCAGGAGGCCTTCGCCTCGGTCTTCTTCGGCTCGGCGGCCGGTACGGGGCGCGCGGCCTCGTAGAACTCCTCGCGCGGGTGCTCCATCGCGCCGAGGGAGACGACCTCGCGCTTGAGGAACATGCCGAGGGTCCAGTCGGCGAAGACGCGGACCTTGCGGTTCCAGGTCGGCATGGCCAGACCGTGGTAGCCGCGGTGCATGTACCAGGCGAGACGGCCACGGAGCTTGATCTTCATCTTGCCCATGACGATCATCGCGACGCCCTTGTGCAGGCCGAGACCCGCGACCGCGCCCTTGTTGGAGTGCGCGTACTCCTTCTGCGGGAAGCCCCGCATCCCGGAGATCACGTTGTCGCCGAGGACCCGGGCCTGGCGCAGCGCGTGCTGGGCGTTCGGCGGGCACCAGGCGTTCTCCACGCCGGCCTTGCGGGCGGCGACGTCCGGGACCTGGGCGTTGTCGCCGGCGGCCCAGATGTAGTCGGTGCCCTGGACCTGGAGGGTCGGGGCGGTGTCCACGTGACCGCGCGGGCCCAGCGGGAGGCCGTAGCGGGCGAGGACCGGGTTGGGCTTGACGCCGGCGGTCCACACGATCGTGTTGGAGTCGACCTCCAGGCCGTTCTTCAGGACCACGTGGCCGTCCACGCAGGAGTCCATCGAGGTGGAGAGGTAGATCTCCACACCGCGGCTCTCCAGGTGCTCCTTGCCGTACTGGCCGAGCTTGGGGCCGACCTCGGGGAGGATCTTGTCGGCGGCGTCGACGAGGATGAACCGCATGTCCTCGCGGGAGACGTTGGTGTAGTACTTGGCCGCGTCGCGGGCCATGTCCTCGACCTCGCCGATGGTCTCCGCGCCCGCGAAGCCACCGCCGATGAAGACGAAGGTGAGCGCCTTGCGGCGGATCTCCTCGTCGGTCGTGGAGTCGGCCTTGTCGAGCTGCTCCAGCACGTGGTTGCGCAGGCCGATGGCCTCCTCGATGCCCTTCATGCCGATGCCCTGCTCGGCGAGGCCGGGGATCGGGAAGGTGCGGGAGACCGCGCCGAGCGCGATCACCAGGTAGTCGAAAGGCAGCTCGTACGCCTCGCCCACCAGCGGGGCGATCGTGGCGACCTTGCGGTCCTGGTCGATGGTGGTGACCCGGCCGGTGAGAACCTCCGCCTTCGGCAGCACGCGTCGCAGCGGGACGACGACGTGGCGCGGGGAGATGTTGCCGGCGGCGGTTTCGGGGAGGAAGGGCTGGTAGGTCATGTACGACCGGGGGTCGACGACCGTGACGGTCGCCTCGCCGTAGCGCATCTTCTTGAGGATGCGCCGAGCTGCGTACAGGCCTACGTACCCACCGCCTACTACGAGGATCCTGGGACGCTCCGTGGTGCTCATGGCATCGAGTATCCACCCGCCTCAGGGGGGTCGCTCGTGCGCCCCTTCACAAGCTCTTGCAGAGGGTGTGCTATCCTCCGCGACTCGCGTGATCCAGGTCATGGCGCCGAACGGGAACCACGGTATAGGGATCACCGTTGTCAATGCCGCGTGAGCTGCCTCTCCGTGCTGCGGACCCCCTTGTGAGCCGCCTTCGCGAGCCCCTCACGCACCCCTCGCCCGAGGCCCGCATCTCCCCCTTTTGAACGTGTTCACACGGGTGTTGGGCCCCCGTAAGGGCCAACCGGGCCAGATTCGTCGCCCGACAGGGCCCAATTCCTTGTGAAGAACTTCACGAACTTTCTCGGCGGCACGTCGAAGAGGGGCCCCGAAGGGCCCCTCGAAGGTGCTCATACGTTGTTCTGCCTGCTCAGCAGAGGTGCCCGGCGAGGCCTAGGCGACCGACCACGCGATGCCGTCGAGGATGTCGTGCTCGCTCACGACGACCTCCTCGGCACCGATCCGCTCCATGATCGCGAGGAGCACCAGGGCGCCCGCCGCGATCACGTCCACGCGTCCCGGATGCATGGAGGGGACGGCCGCGCGCTCGGCGTGCGTGGAGTGCAGCAGCCAGTCGGTGATCTCGCGGACGCGGTCGTGGGAGACCCGGGAGTGGTGGATGGCCGCCGAGTCGTACTCGGGCAGCCCCTGGGCGATCGCCGACACGGTGGTGACGGACCCGGCGAGCCCGACCAGCGTGCGCGCCTCACGCAGCGGCACGGTCCGCTCGGCGAGGTCGAGGGCGGCCTCGATGTCGGCGCGCATGGCGGTGATCTGCGCGGGGGTGGGCGGGTCGCTGACGGCCCCGTCCTGGACGAGGTGCCGCTCGGTCATCCGTACGCAGCCCACGTCCACGGAGCGCGCGGCCCGTACATGGTCGTCGCCCACCACGAACTCCGTCGAGCCGCCGCCGATGTCCACCACCAGGTAGGGCCTGGCCAGGTGGTCGCTGGCGGTGAGCTCCCTGGTCGCCCCGGTGAAGGAGAACTCGGCCTCCTGGTCCCCGGAGATCACCTCGGGCTCGACGCCGAGGATGTCCAGGACGCCCCGGACGAAGTCGTCCCGGTTCTCCGCGTCCCGGGAGGCGGAGGTGGCGACGAACCGCAGCCGCTCGGCGCCGTGCTCCTTGATGACCGCCGCGTACTCCCGGCAGGCCGCGAAGGTCCGCTCCAGCGCCTCGGGGGCCAGCCGCCCGGTCCGGTCGACGCCCTGTCCCAGCCGCACGATGGTCATACGGCGGTCCAGGTCGACGAGCTCGCCGGTGGCCGGGTCCGCGTCCGCGACGAGGAGCCGGATGGAGTTCGTACCGCAGTCGATGGCGGCGACGCGGGTCACTGGGTGTCCTCCTCGGTGTCGAGGGGCTTGAAGGCGAAGTGGCCCTTGCCGTCCTCGGAGACGTCCACCTGCCACCCCTCACCGGTCGGCGGCTCCAAGGGCTTCACGCACGCCCCCTTGCGCCACCACTCCGGCAGCATCGCGATCGCCTCGTCGCCCAGCGGGTTGACGCCCGGGCCCGCGGCCAGCGAGTGGCCGACCAGGACGTGCAGGCACTTCACCCGGTCCGGCATGCCGCCGGCGCTGGGGAAGCCCTCCAGGACCTCGATGGCGTCCCGGCGGGCGAGGTAGTCCTCGTGGGCCGCCCGGTACGCCTTCGCGAGCTCCGGATCGGCCTGGAGCCGCTCCGTCATCTCCTTCATGACGCCGTTCGCCTCCAGCGTGCCGATCGCCGAGGCGGCGCGCGGGCACGTCAGGTAGTACGTCGTCGGGAAGGGCGTGCCGTCGGGGAGACGGGGGGCCGTCTCCACCACGTCCGGCTGCCCGCAGGGGCAGCGGTGCGCGATCGCCCGCAGCCCGCGCGGCGGCCGCCCGAGCTGCTGCTTGAAGGCCTCGACGTCCGCGTCGGTGGGCTCGGTGCGAGGAGTGGAGGGCGGGGGCGTTTCCATGCCTGTCTTTCTATCGGTCCATCGGTCGGTTCACTGATCCGAGGCGTCGGACTTGTCGACGCCGTCCCAGACGTTGGAGTACCACGGGCGGTCGGCCGCCCCGAGGTCGGTGCGGGACTGCTTCGCCGCGTCCGGGTCGACGACGACGAAACCCGTCTCCCCCGGCAGCACGTAGTGCAGCCGCTGCCGGATCTGCTGCTCCGCGTACGCGTCGTCCTGCCAGCGCGCCTTGAGATCGCGCAGCTTCTCGACCCGCTCCGCGGCCTGTGCCTTCTCCCGCTGGAGATCGGAGATCTCGGCGCGCTGCGAGACGTACTGCCTTATCGGGTACGCCAGCGCCACCACCAGGGTGCACACCACGAGGGCGAGCAGCGCGGCCCGGCCGGTCAGCCGGGAGCGGCGGGCCTGGCGTTTGGTCTGGGAGCGGTAGACCCGGGCCGCGGTCTGCTCGCCGAGCAGCTTGATCCTGGTCGCGGTGGAGAAACGGTCCCGGTCCTTCACGGCCATCGGCTCTCCGCCTCCCCTTCTACGTGCGTACGTCCCCGCACACGGTACGGGACCGGTACGGGGACGTACGTACGACTGGCTAAGGCGTGACCCTGTACGGGTCAGCCCTTGAAGCCCCTCAGCCCTTGAAGCGCGGGAACGCGCTGCGGCCGGCGTACACCGCGGCGTCGTCGAGGATCTCCTCGATGCGCAGGAGCTGGTTGTACTTGGCGACGCGCTCGGAGCGGGCCGGGGCGCCGGTCTTGATCTGGCCGCAGTTGGTGGCGACGGCGAGGTCGGCGATGGTGACGTCCTCGGTCTCGCCGGAGCGGTGGGACATCATGCACTTGAAGCCGCTGCGCTGGGCGAGCTCGACGGCGTCCAGGGTCTCGGTGAGCGAGCCGATCTGGTTCACCTTGACCAGGAGGGCGTTGGCGGTGCCCTCCTCGATGCCGCGGGCCAGGCGCTCGGGGTTGGTGACGAACAGGTCGTCGCCGACGAGCTGGACCTTGTCGCCGAGCTTGTCGGTGATGACCTTCCAGCCGGCCCAGTCGTCCTCGAACAGCGGGTCCTCGATGGAGACGAGCGGGTAGGCCGCCACGAGCTCCTCGTAGTACTCCGTCATCTCGGCGGCGGAGCGCTCCTTGCCCTCGAACTGGTACTTGCCGTCCTTGTAGAACTCGGAGGCGGCGACGTCGAGGGCGAGGGCGACCTGCTCGCCGGGGATGTAACCGGCTTCCTTGATCGCTTCGAGGATCAGGTCCAGCGCGGCGCGGTTGGACTCGAGGTTCGGCGCGAAGCCGCCCTCGTCGCCGAGGCCGGTGGACAGGCCCTTCGACTTCAGGACCTTCTTCAGCGTGTGGTAGACCTCGGTGCCCCAGCGCAGCGCCTCGGAGAAGGACTCCGCGCCGATCGGGGCGATCATGAACTCCTGGATGTCCACGTTGGAGTCGGCGTGCGAGCCGCCGTTCAGGATGTTCATCATCGGCACCGGCAGCAGGTGCGCGTTCGGGCCGCCCAGGTAGCGGAAGAGCGGGAGGTCGCTGGCCTCGGAGGCGGCGTGGGCGACGGCGAGCGAGACGCCGAGGATGGCGTTGGCGCCGAGCGAGCCCTTGTTGTCGGTGGCGTCCAGGTCGAACATCGCCTGGTCGATCAGGCGCTGCTCGGTGGCGTCGTAGCCGACGAGCTCCGGGCCGATCTGCTCGATGACGGCGAGGACGGCCTTCTCGACACCCTTGCCCTGGTAGCGGTTCGGGTCACCGTCACGCAGCTCGATGGCCTCGAAGGCACCGGTGGAGGCGCCGGACGGGACGGCGGCACGACCGGTGCTGCCGTCGTCGAGGCCGACCTCGACCTCGACGGTGGGGTTGCCTCGCGAGTCGAGGATTTCCCTGGCTACGACGACGTCGATGGACGGCACGAGCATCTCCTTCTTGGATGGTGAGCCTGGCGACTAGAGCCTAACCGGCTCCGGCGTATCGGCCACCGTGTGGACCGACCTGTGGACGAAACCGAGAGTAAATTGTTTCTGAACTGAACAAAGACGTCCGCGCAAGCGCGCGCAAAGGCCGGGAAGCCGGCGCACAAAAAACCCCGCCCCGGTGCGTACGGGGGAACACGCACCGGAGCGGGGAGCCCATGGGGACGGGGGGTGACCCTCACGAGGCCTTCAGTATGAGGACCACGGCTGTGAGGGCACTGTGGTTCAGCTGGGTCTTACTTCAGGTGCAGCTGCTGGCCCGGGTAGATGAGGTTGGCGTCCTCGACGATGTCCTTGTTCAGCTTGAACAGCTTCTGCCAGCCGCCCTTGACCTTGTGCTTCTCGGCGATCGAGCTGAGGGTGTCACCCTTGACGACCTTGTACTCGCCGTCGCCCTTCTTGACCTTCTTGCCGGTCGGGGTGGTGACGGTCTTCTTGGCCGCCGGGCGCTCGGAGGAGCGGGAGGCGCTCTGCTCGTTGGTCGAACGGGTGCTGGTGCCCGAGTTCGAGTTCGAGGAGCTGGAGGACGAGCTGCTGCCGCTGTAGGCGGCGCTGGACAGGCCCTTGCCGCAGACCGGCCAGGCGCCCTTGCCCTGGGAGGCGAGGACCTTCTCGGCGACGGCTATCTGCTGCGCCTTGCTGGCCTGGTTGGCCTGCGCGGCGTACTGCGTGCCGCCGTACGCGGCCCAGGTGGAGGCCGAGAACTGCAGACCGCCGTAGTAGCCGTTGCCGGTGTTGATGGACCAGTTGCCGCCGGACTCGCACTGGGCGACGGCGTCCCACTCGGAGGCGGTGGCGGCGGAGGCGCCGCCGGCCGCCATCAGCGGGGCGGCGATGGCGACACCGGTGACGCCGGCGAGCGCGGCGGCGCGGGTGGCCTTGGACGGACGACGGTGCTTGCCCTTGCCGGAAAACAGCATGGTGGATCCCCTCACCGACGCCTGCGAGGTGAGCTGTCGGGTTCGGGCCGGTTGAGTTGCCCGGTCACGCGCACTGCGTGACTTCACCCCAAGCCGGTCCAGCGTGAACTGCTGGGCCCGGCGCTTACCTTGGGTCCCCCGCTCCTGCCTACGGCGCTTGACGCGACGACTGTTCCCGTACGGCCGCTGGCAGGATTCGGCGTTGCGACAGACGGGGCTCGGGTTGCCGAGCGGTGACGACGGTAGACACGCGCTCGGCGGAATTTCAAAGACGATCAGGGCTTCTGAGACTCATCCCACACTTTCACCAAAGTGGACATTCGGCGCGAAGTGGGACGTGAACTCCCGCTGTTTTTCAGGCCTTTTCGGCCCTATTCAGCCCCTGTGTCGAGGGTCTGACCGGCGGAGATGTTGCTCGGGTCGGCGCCGATGACGTCCTTGTTCTCGTCGTAGAGGGCACGCCATCCGCCGTCGAGGCCAAGGGAGTCGGCGATGGAGACGAGGGAGTCGCCCTCCTGGACGGTGTAGGTGCGGGCGGCGTGACGGCCGCCGGAGAGTGCCGTGCTCTTCGTCGTGACCTCGTCGGCGCTGTCGCCGCGGTGCTTGCCGGAGCCGAGGGAGCCGACGTCGACAAGGGCCGAAGAACCGCCCTCTTGCCACGACTTGTCCGCTTCATCCTCTTCTGAGCTCACCACAGGGGAGTCGTCGGAAGGCTGCGCGCTCTCCTTGCCGGAGGCTTCCGGACTCTTGGTGGCCGATTTGCCCGACTTGGACGAACTGTCGCTTTCCGCCGAGGGGGTGGCCGTCGGCGACGGCGTCGAGGACGAACCGTCCAGCGAGTCGAGCAGACCGGGAGAGTCCTCGATGCCCGACGAGTCCGAGGAACCGGACGAGCTGGATGATCCGGACGAATCCGACGATCCGGACGCGGAGGTCGAGGGCGTACCACTCGCCACGCCTGTGTCCACCCCCGCCGAACTCGAGTCCTTGCTGAGCCCGGCGAGCAGACCGCAGGTCGGCCAGGCGGCGATGCCCTGGTCCGCGAGGAGCTTCTCGGCCACGGCTATCTGCTGGTTGCGGCTCGCCAGGTCCGCGGTCTCGGCGTAGGAGAGGCCGCCGTACTTCTCCCAGTTCTCCTGGGAGATCTGGAGGCCGCCGTAGTAGCCGTTGCTGTCGTTGGCGCTCCAGGTGCCGCCGCTCTCGCACTCCGCGACCCGGTCCCAGGTGGCGCCGGTCGCGGCACTCGCCCCGCTCGCCGCGAGCAGGGGGATCGCGATGGCGGATCCCGTCACGCCGGCCGCCACGAGCAGAGCCGGAGCCTGACGGGGGCGACGGTGACGACCGTTCCCGGAGAGCATGAAGGGACCTTTCCCACGACAGCAGAAACCCGCGCGGCGAGTGGTACGGACCACCGCGCTGGTCCGTGAACGTATAGGGATTCGATCACTTGTCACAAGTTAATGCCGCGTAGATCACGTGAAGATCACAGACTTGAGGGTGCGTCATGTTTAAGCGGCCCTGCCGCGGGGTTGGGCGGACCCCTCGGTGGATTACCGGACGGGAGTGAACTCCACGGGCAAAGTACGCAGTCCACGCATGATGAGCCCACCACGCCAGCGCAAATCGGCTGAATCCACCGCGAGTTGCAGATCCGGCAGCCGGGTGAGGAGGGTGGCGAGCGCGGTCTGGCCCTCCAGACGGGCGAGCGGGGCCCCGAGGCAGTAGTGGATGCCGTGTCCGTAACCGAGGTGCTGATTGTCACGGCGGGACAGATCGAGCACGTCGGGGTCGGCGAACCGCTCCGGGTCCCGGTCCGCCGCGGCCAGCACGACGAGCACGGGGTCGCCGGCCGCGATGTCCTGGCCGCCGATGCGGAGCGGTTCGGTGGCGAACCGCCAGGTGGCGAGCTCCACCGGACCGTCGTAGCGCAGGAGTTCCTCCACGCCGGTCTCCAGGAGGTCGCTGCGCCGGTCGGCGAGGGACCGCTGGAGCCGCCGGCGCTGCTCGGGGTGGGTGAGCAGGGCGTACACGCCGTTGCCGATCAGGTTCACGGTGGTCTCGAAGCCGGCGAACAGCAGGATGAAGGCCATGGCCGCGGCCTCGTTCTCGGTGAGGTGCTCGCCGTGGTCGGAGGCGCGGATGAGCCCGGAGATGAGGTCCTCGCCGGGAGTGGGTTCCGCGGGCAACGCTTCCCGCTTGCGGTGGATGAGTTCGGCGAGATACCCGCGCATCTTCTTCACGGACCGCGCGACGCCGCCCCGCGGGCCTCCCCCGTGCCGGATCATCATGCCCGCCCAGTCCCGGAAGTCGTCCTGGTCCTCGCGGGGGACGCCGAGGAGGTCGCAGATCGCGTAGATGGGGAGCGGGAAGGCGAAGTCGTGGATGAGGTCGGCGGAACCGGTGGCCGCGAACCGGTCGATCAGACGGTCCGTCAACTCCTGCACCCGCGGCGCGAACTCGGCGACCCGCCTCGGTGTGAACGCCTTGCTGACGAGCCGTCGGAGCCTGGTGTGGTCCGGTGGATCGATGTTCAGCAGATGCGTCATCAGCTCCGCCTTGCGCTCCCCCGGGATACCGGTCTTCCCCTTGGCGTGCTCGGGCTCGTCATGATGCGCCGGGTTCTTGCTGAGCCGCTGGTCGGCGAGGGCCTGCTTGGCGTCGGCGTACCGGGTGACCAGCCAGGCCTCCACACCACTGGGAAGCCGGGTCCTGTGCACGGGGGCGTGCTCACGCAGCCAGGCGTAGGCGGGGTAGGGGTCGGTGGCGAACTCCCAGGTGAAGAGGTCGGGGGCGGGGGGTGGGGAGGCGGGGGTGGGATCTGCGGCGGGGGCGGGGGCCGGGGCGGGAGCAGGGGCCGAGGCGGGAGCAGGGGCCGAGGCGGGAGCAGGGGCCGAGGCGGGAGCAGGGGCCGAGGCGGGAGCAGGGGCCGAGGTGGGTGCGGGATCGGGGGTGGCGGTGGGATCGGGGGTGGCGGTGGGCTGGTCGGTCACTCCTTGACGGTAGCCGGGTTTTCAGGGGGGTCGGCTCGGGCCGCTTTCACCCCCACCTCCGTTGCCGCGCCGTCGCCGCCGGCCGCCCGGACAGCACCCCCGGCTGTTCCGCGCGGTCAGCGGGCGGGCGTGGCCGTGTGCAGCAGCCGGCCTTCCTCGTCCCCGGCGTCGTCGGTCAGCCCTCCCCCTCCGTCCTGCGGATCGCGTCCCGGTACGCCCGGGCCGCCGCCCGCAGGGCTGCCTCCGGGTCCGTGCCCTCGGCCTCAGCGCGGGCGGCCAGGGCGAGGAGTGCGTAGCCGATGCCCTCGCCCGCGGGCAGGGGGACCTCCAGTCCCGCCGTCCGCACGCGGGACGCCAGCTTCGCCGCGAGGGCCAGACCGGGCTGCCCGAGGGGGACGCCTTCGGTCACCGAGGTGCGCTGCTTCTCTATCGCCTTGGTGCGCAGCCAGTGCGCCTTGACCTCCTCGGGGGTGGTGGCCGTCTCGTCGCCGAAGACATGCGGGTGGCGGTGGATGAGCTTGGCGACGATCCCGCCGGCCACGTCGTCGATGGAGAAGGGGGTGTCCGGGTCGTCCTCCGCTATACGGGAGTGGAAGACCACCTGGAGCAGGACGTCACCGAGTTCCTCGCGCAGTTCGTCGCGGTCGCCCTCCTCGATCGCCTCGACGAGTTCGTACGCCTCCTCGATGCCGTACTTCGCCAGGCCCTTGTGGGTCTGCTGGGAGGACCACGGGCACTCCTCGCGGATCCGGTCCATGACCTGCACGAGGTCGAGGAGTCGGGCGCCGGGCAGGTCGTAGGAGGCGGGGAGCAGCTCCAGCTCGGGCATCCGCACCCGTCCGGAACCGGCGAGGCGGGCCAGACCGTCGGTGAGGGCCGGTTCGCCCTCGCCGGTGGCCACGACGACCACCGTGTTCCCGCCCGCGCACGCGCCCACCAGCTCCTCGGCCGTCGGCGACGCCTCGTCCACCCGTATCCCCGCCTCGCGCAGATACGGCAGCTGGGGATGCGTCCCGTCGGCGCACAGGACGCGGTCGGCCGCGTGCAGGACCTGCCAGGCGGGCCAGGACAGCAGGCCGGGGGCGACGCGGTGGCTGGTGGTGAGCAGGACGACACGGCCGGGGGCGGACGCCGTGTCGGAGTGCTGGTCGTCCTGGTCGGGGGCGGGCTCGAAGCCGGTTGCGTTCACGATTCGAAGCTAACGCACACCGCGGACGGGGAGATCGGGTTGTCCACAGGGCGGGGGTGGTTGTGCGATCGTACGATCTTCCGCCGAAGCGGAGCCTGAACCGAAGCGGAGCCTGATCCGAAACGGGGCCTGATCTGAAACGGAGCCTGAACCGAAACGGGGCCTGATCCGAAGGGGAGCCTGACTCGAAGCCAAGCCTGGCTCGAAGCCGGGCCTGACCTTAAGCCGAGCCTGCTGCGCGCGGCGTCCCTACGCCGTCTGCTCGGTGCCCGCCGCCGTGACCTCCCGGACCCAGGGCGTCTTCGCGTCCGCCCGCGCGCTCTTCTGGGCGTCCCACGTGCCGTAGCGCGGGTTGAGGTCGACGTCGAGTTCCTTGGAGGCCTTGGTGAGGGCGCCCCAGAAGGCGGGATCGCTGGTGTCGGTGCCGAGCCTCGCCGCGAGTTTCTGGGCCTCCAGCTGGAGGCGGAGGCTCTCGTCCAGGCGTTCGGGCGCGATGCCGTACCGCTGGAGCCAGGTCGTCTCCAGGCCCTTCGCCCCGCCGGCCTGCTCCTCCAGACCGGAGCGCAGCTCCTGGACCTCCTTGCGGGTCACGCTCACGTCCGCGTCCTCGGCGGCCCGGTGCAGCACGCGGTCGAGGACCATGCCGTGCAGGACGTCGCGGGCGAGGGTGCCGGTCTTGGCGATGGCCTGCGCGTACTGCGCCTCGTCCGTGACGGCCGCCCGCTGTGCGTCGCGCACCTCGGTGACCCGGTTCTCCAGCTGCGCGACGGTGATCCGCTGGCCGCCGACGACGGCCGCCGCGCCCGGATGCGCGTCGCTTCCGCAGGCGGTGAGGAGGGGTGCCGCGCAGGCGAGGGCGGCGGAGAGGACTAGCGCGGTGCGACGACGGCGGTGCAAGGAAGCCTCCCGAGGAGATTGTGCGACGGTGCACAAGGTCTTGCGGTGATCGATGGTAGGCAGGGGACCGGCTCTGGCCAACCCATTCGACCAACGATTCACCAGGACTTCGGGCACCGCCGCGCCGCCCGGCCCTCGGCCTGGCGGGCAGGTGGCCCTCAGCCGGTGATCGCCACCGGCCCGTCCCAGGCGTCCCGGTCCACGGTGATCGTGTAGCCGCCCCGCGACTCCTTGCTGTTGACCAGGTACTGGTGACCGCGGCTGTGGTCGGTGTACTGGGTCTTGCCGAACGGCCAGTCCGTCGTCGTGGTGTTCTGCTTGTCCCACAGCGCGTACCAGAGGTTGCCCGGCAGGTCGGTCCTGTCGGTCGCGTTGGCGATCGCCTTGGCGCTGGAGCTGGTGAAGCCGTAGAAGCCCGCGCGGTACGTCTTGGCGCGCAGGGTCTTGTCGAAGGCGCGCACATAGGTGAGCACGGCGTCGTTGCACGCCTTGTTCGTGATGTCGTACGACTCCATGTCCAGGTAGATCGGGCTGCCGGCCTTCATGCCGAGCGCGGAGGCCTTGGCCACCGCGTCCGCGCCGTCCGTCGCGCCCAGGGAGGCGGCGGTGGAGGCGGTGAGCTTCTCCGGGCTCGAGCCCGTCTGGCAGGACGGCTGGGCGCCGACGTAGAGCGGGATGAGCTTCCAGCCGACCGTGCTGACCGACTTGACCCAGGAGGCGGTGAGGTTGGGCTGGGCGCACCCCCGGTTCTTGCCCCCGATGTAGACGGCGGCGGCGCCGTAGAGACCGCCGTGCCAGGCCTTCATGGCGGAGAGGGAGGGGGCGGCGCAGGTGTCGAACGCCCGTCCGGTGTACGTCTTCTGGGCGGGCCAGGCGGTCGCGGCCATCGAGGTCTGCGCGGCGAGGCCGGCCCCGGCGAGAACGGCCACCCCGGCGATGCCCCAGCTGACGTATCTGCGCTTCTTCGACTGCCGGTGGCCGGACCGGTTGGACCGGTCGGACCGGCTGGAGCTGGACGACATGGACGACCCCACCCTGGTTGCGCTGTGCATGACTGAAACGAAGCGCAAAGCTATCCGGCGTCGGACATGGTGTCGAAAACAGCGGCCCCAGGAGATCACAAGACTCTCTAAGGGCACGGCAAAATCCCGCGTCCGCGCTAGCCGCGCACCTGGCCCAGCCACTGGAGCGTGCGGCGGACCTCGGCCGCGAGCGGGTGGCCGGGTCCCTGGAGCCGTTCCACGTCGTGCAGCAGCCGCGCGAGGGTGTCGTGGGCGGCCGGGCGGTCGCCGAGGGCGAGCAGGAGGTGGCCGATGCGGCGGCGGACGTCGTGGGCGAGTTCGGGGCCGCCGGCCACGTACTGGTTCTCGTAGTACGGCAGCAGGGCGCGGTATTCGGCCAGTGCGGCCGCCGGTTCGCCGAGTTGTTCCAGGCATTGGGCGGCGTCGTAGCGGAAGCGCAGGGACTGCGGGTCGGCGTGGCCCGCCTCGGCGGCGCGCTCGTCGGCGAGGCGGCGCAGTTCGGGCAGCGCGCGCCGGTACTGGCCGTCGTCCATGAGGGTCGCGGCGTACTGCTTGCGCAGGGTGCGTACGACCGGGGAGTTGGCGCCGTGCTGTTCGGCGGCCGTGGGCAGGATCGCGCCGAGGATGTCGACGGCCTGGGTGATGCGGCCCTCGCCGAGGAGCCGCTTGACCTCGTCGACCGCGCGCGCGACGTCCGGTTTCTCGGCCTTCTCCGGGACCGGGGTGACAGGGGCGGGCTGGGGCGCGGGCGTGCGCGCGCGGTCCGGCCAGGGGGCGTGCGGCCGCAGGAACGGGCGCGTGGGGTCGAGGGGCGCTCCGGTGGGCATCCCGCGCGCGGGCAGCAGCAGGGCGAGGTCCTCGTACACGTCCTGCGCGGAGGCCGGGCGGTGCTGCGGGTCCTTGGCGAGCAGCCGCAGCACGAGCGCTTCCAGCGACTCGGGGACCTCGGGGCGGGTGCGGCGCACGGGCAGCGGCGGCTCGTACAGGTGCCGGTGCAGGACGCCGAGCGCCGTGGAGCCCGCGAACGGGACGTCACCGCTGAGGAGTTCGTGCAGCAGCACGCCGAGCGCGTACAGGTCGGTGTACGGGCCGACCGAGCCGCCCATGGCCTGCTCGGGAGCCATGTAGGCGGGCGAGCCGATCGGCGAACCGGTGTGCGTGAGGCGGGTGGTGTCGGTGTCCATGACCGAGGCCACGCCCAGGTCGAGGACGGTGACCGTGCCGTCCTGCTTCACCATCACATTGCGCGGCTTGAGGTCGCGGTGGACGATCGGCACGGCGTGCACGGCACTCAGTACGGCGCACAGTTGCGCGGCGACCGCGACCGCCCACTGCCAGGGGTACGGGTCGTGCTCGGCGAGATGGTCGGAGAGGTCCGCGCCGTCGACGTACTGCATGACGAGGAACAGCTCCTCGCCCTCGCTGCCCGCGTCGTGCACGGTGACGAGCCCGGGGTGGTCGACCTGCGCGGTCACCCGGCACTCGCGCACGAACCGGCGGCGCAGCTCGTCCGCCTCCTGCCCGGCCACCTTGTCGGGGCGCAGCAGCTTCACCGCCACGCGCCTGTCGAGCCGCTGGTCGTAGGCCGTCCACACCTGGCCCATGCCGCCCTGTCCGATGAGCGTGGACAGTTCATAGCGGCCGGCGACGACACGCCCTGTCGCCACGGTCACCTGCCGCCGTCGTGGGGACCGCCGCCGGTGCTGCCGCCGCTGTTGCCGCCCTCGTGCTTGCGCAGGTAGTCGCTGAGCTCGTCGAGTTCGGCGCGCACCTGGTCGATGCGGGCGGGCGCGGGGCGCTGCGGCGGGGGCGGCACGACTCCGGGCGCGGGAACCGGCGGCTGCGGCTGCGGCAGGAGCGTGGACGTGAACGGCGGTGTCGGCTGCGGATAGCCGTAGCCGGTGTGGACGGTCGGGCCCTGGGGCGGCGGGTAGCCCACGAACCGCCGCTGCTGGTGCACCCGGATGTCCATCACCAGGAAGTACACACTGCTGAACAGCCCCAGGAGCAGGACCAGCGACATGGCGACGTCGGTCCTGGGATCGCTCTCGGGCAGCGAGCCGACCACCGCGAAGCACGCGATGGACAGCGGCAGGCTCGCCCAGGCCAGCACCCAGTCGACCGCCCGTCCGCGCAGGAACGCGATCCGGAACAGGGGCGCGCAGGCGAGCAGGCCGCACGAGAGGAATCCGACGGCGGCGAGCACCACGCGCAGGGTGATGACCGTGCCCGAGTCGCGAGCGGGCGGCGCCGCGCCGTGGCCGTACATGAACGCTCCTGAACCGGGAATCGATGTGGGGTTCGAGCGTATAGGCCGATACCGACAGGGCGTCACGGGTTGTACCGAACCGTTGTCGTCCTGATCAGTCGGGTCGATCAGTCGCGCCGGTCTGTTGGGCGGATCAGTCGGGCAGATCAGTCGGGCGCGACCGTCCCGTCCGTCAGGCCGTCGTACATCCCGCGCACCAGCTGCTCCCCCAGCCGCCCCGCGTGCCGCAGGGCCCGCTCGAACTCGTCGAGCGTGCAGAAGCGTTCGCCGTAGCGCCGCTGCTCGTCGAGCGGCAGCCGGGGCAGTTGGAGGCGGCGCACGTCCAGCCGGGTCGCGGTGGAGGCGTAGCTGCTGGCCTGGCGGTTGTTGGCGGTGCCGCGCAGGAAGCCGGCAAGGAACCAGGGGTCCAGCGCGGCGGGATCGGGGCGCAGGAGCACGAGGTTGCGGCCCAGCGCGGCGCCCCCGGTCGCCTCGTCGATCACGCGCGCCACCGAGCCCCCGCCGAGCACCGGCACGACGACATCGCCGGGTTCGGTCAGCACGGCCTCCTCGTCGCTCTCGGGAAGCGCGCCCGAGGGGGCCGCCCCGGAGAGGACGTCATGGTCGGTGAGAACGGGCACACGCGCGTGGCCGCCACTGCCGCCCGTGCGCAGCATCAGGGCGCCTCCGCGCGCGAGTTCACCGATGGTGGTGAGCGGCCACCGCGCGGGACGCGCGCTGTCAGCCGGCGGCGGGGTGAGGTCGGCGGTCAGGCGCAGGGTCTCGCCCAGGCGCTCGCGGACGGCCGTGAGCTGTTCGGCTCCGTCGGCCGCGGCGGGCGGCGGCAGATGACGGGCGGGGGCGAGGTCCACGTCGTCGTCGAGGAGGTCGATGACGGGCACGGCGCGGGCCAGACCGGGCCGTTCGGCGAACCGGCCGGCCCGGCCGAAGGCCTGCCAGGCGTCGAGGACGGCCTCGCGCACGGCCCGCCAGTCCGGCCCGCCGCGTGACTCGCCCGCGAACCGCCCCACGTCGACGAGTAGCACCTCCGGCTGCGCGGGCGCCTTCTCCGGGCGGCGCAGCACCCACAGGTGGAGCGGGATGTTGTACGGCGGTGCCGCTCCGACCGGCAGGGCGATCACGGCACGCAGCGCACCGCGGCGCAGCAGGTCGGCGCGGATACGGCGGCCCGAGCGGCGGGAGGCGGCGGCGGGCGGCATCAGCAGGACGCCGGCGCCGCCGTCCTTGAGGCGGGCGAGCGCGTGCTGGACCCAGGCGAGCTCGGACTCGGTGCGGGCCGGGAAGCCGTACTCCCAGCGGGGGTCGTAGGCGAGTTCGTCATGGCCCCAGTTGCGCTCGTTGAACGGCGGGTGGCACAGGACGGCGTCGGCGCGCAGCTCGGGGTAGGCGTCGGCGCGCAGGCTGTCGCCGGTGGCGCCGTGGACGGTGGACCAGGTGTGCAGGGCGAGCCGGAGCGTGGTGAGCGCGGCGAGTTCGGGGGCGCTGTCCTGGGCGTAGAGCCGCTGGTCGGGGCGGGTGGCGGCGGCCCTCAGGAGGGCGCCGGTGCCGCAGGCGGGGTCGAGGACGGTGCGGACGGGACCCACCAGATCGGCCATGAGACCCGCCAGGTCGGCCGGGGTGAGCGTGTACTGGCGCGGGTTGGCGTCCAGGTGCCGTCCCAGCAGGAACTCGAAGGTCTGACGGGCGCCCAGCTCGGCGGCGAGCTCGGCGACACCGCGCAGGAGGGGCACGGAGGGGAGGAGTTCGGGGGCGGTGGGGGCGTGCAGGGCCGCTCGGGTGTCCACGGCGGCCGGAGTGTTCACGGGGGGCGGGGTGTTCACGGCGGCCGGGGTGTTCACAGCGGAAGGGCTGGGGACGTCCGATGAGCCGGGACCGGTGCCGGGGGTGTTCACAGCGGCCGGGGTGTTCACGGCTCCTGAGGCGTCCTGGGCCGACTCCTTCCCGAAGCGCGGTGTCAGTACGTCCCGCAGCGCGCCCGGCAGCATCGACGCGAGCCGCTGGTCGGAGCCGGCGCTCACCTCCAGCCAGACCGGCGGCCGGTCGTGGATCAGCAGCAGGGCGCAGCCCGCGTGGGTGAGGGCGGTGACCGGCCCCTCGGGGTGCCCGGAGAGCTGCTGCCAGACGCGCTCCCGCAGGGGCACCTCGGCGAGTTTCCCCTGCTTGCGCAGCCAGGACTCGACCTCGGCGAGGGCGAAGGACGGGCTGGTCTCGGTGCCGCCGACGGGTCTCGGGAAGTCGGCGTGCCGGCGCCGCCAGTTGCTGACGGCCGCACGGCCCACCCCGGCCAGGCGTGCGATACCGGCGGCGGTCACTTCAGTCGCGTTGTCCTGCACCCACCCGCTCCCCTCGTCGTGCCGCGCCACCCCTGCGGCCCGCGTGTGACGCCGAGCATACCGACGTGCGCAAGATCTACCGCTTCACGGCCGTGTACGCCACCTCCTTCGTGAACCGTGTTGACTCGGTTCACAGGCTCTGGTCTTATTGACCCAGCGAACGAGCGGCTGCCGAACGGGCGGTGGTCGCCACTTCGGAGGGGGACACAGCCATGGGCATGAAGGGCAAGGTCGCGCTGGGCGCCGTCGTGGGGGTCGTCGTCATCGGGGTCGTCTCGGCGAACGCCGGGGACAGCGGGTCCGGCGGAGACGGCTCCTCCGGCGGCAGCGGCAAGGGCTCTTCGGCGTCGGCGGAGCGCGAGGCCGGGACCAAGAAGAGCGACCCGGGCAGCGCCAAGGGCAGCGCCAAGGCCGAGGTCGCCGAGAAGAAGGCCGCGTTCTCGGGGGACGGCGACTTCCAGGTCGGTTCGGACATCAAGCCCGGCACCTATCGCACCACCGGCAACACCGACGGCCTGTGCTACTGGGAGCGGGCCAAGGACGCCTCGGGCGAAGTGGACTCGCTGCTGGCCAACGACAATGTCACCGGCACCAGTTACGTCACCGTCAAGTCCGGCGACAAGCTCTTCAAGTCGAGCGACTGCCACGACTGGGAGGCCGTCGGCGCGAAGGCCAAGGGCTCCCCCGCGACCAGGATGTCCGGCGACGGCGGCATGTTCAGAGTCGGCGCCGACATCGCCCCCGGCACGTACAGGTCCACCGGCAACACCGACGACTCCTGCTACTGGGAGCGCACCAAGGACGCCGAGCACGGCATCGACTCGATCCTCGCGAACGACAACGCCAACGGCACGGCCGTGGTCAGGATCGGCGCCTCCGACGGCTACTTCAAGACGGCCGGCTGCAAGGACTGGAAGAAGACCGGCTGAACCGCTGGCCGCCCCCCTCCTCACCCCACTTCACCTCACCGCTTCACCACCAAGGAATCGCCATGCGTCGTACCGCACTTGCCGCTCTCTGCATCGCCGCCGCGGCCACCGCAGGACTCACCGGATGCCAGCCGGGCCAGGACACGGCGGACAGCGGCACGGGTGTCTCCAGTACGTCCGCCGCGTCGACCGCGTCGACCGCGTCGGCCGGGAAGAAGGAACCGTTCGCCGGGCTGACCGGCGGCGAGATAGCCGACCGGGCCACGAAGGCGACGACCGGCGCCACCTCGCTGCGCATGAAGGGTGGCATCCCCGACGACGAGAGCAGCGGCATCATCAGCCTCGACGTGGCCCTGAACAAGAAGGGCGAGTGCGCCGGCACCATCGGCATGGGCGGCAAGGGCCGGGTCGGGCTGATCAAGACCGGTGACCTCGTGTACATGAAGTTCGACGAGGAGTTCCTGCGCGAGCAGAGCGACGGCGAGTCGAAGTCGGACACCGACGCGGCCGTGGCCATGCTGGCCGGCAAGTGGACCAAGACGAAGGCGACGGGCGCGGACGCCAAGGAGTTCGGGAACTTCTGCGACCTGACCAAGGTGCTCGAAGGCGCCGAGGACACCAACTCCGACGCCACCCGCGGGAAGACCACCACCGTCGACGGCACACCGGCGATCACCCTGCACGAGAAGGACGGCAAGGACCGCTACACCCTGTACGTCGCCACCGAGGGCAAGCCGTATCTGCTGCGGGTCGACAGCACGGCGGGGGCCGACCAGGGCTCGGTCACCTTCAGCGACTTCGACGAGCCGGTCCCGGCGCGGAAGCCCGCCGGCGAGATCCTGGACCTCGACGCCCTGGGCGGCTGAGCCGAGGAACCCGACGCATCACGCGGGGACGCGCCGGACCGTAGCCTCCCCGCCAGGACGCGGCACGCTCAAAGGGCGTGCCGCATCCACACGTTGGGCTCCACGTACACCGCGTACCCGCGCTCCGGCTCGCACCGTACCGGCACCAGCGCCCCGGGCACCTCGATGTCGCCCCGGGTGTCGAAGGGGAGCCCGGTCCAGCGGCGCCACTGCTCCAGCGAGCCGGCCACCGTCATGGAGGCGGGTGCCACCGCGTGGACGGCGGCACCGGCGCGGGCGTGGACGCGCAGCCAGGGGTCGTACGGCAGCCCGTCGGGCCGTACGCGACGGGCGTACTCCTCGATGGGGGTGTGCGGTTCCAGGTGCTTGGCGCTGGGCCGGACCGGGGCGACGACCTCGCTGAAGCCGTGCGCGCGGGCGTTGTCACGCATCGCCGAGAGCATCAGGGCGGACAGGCCCCGGCCCTGGAACCGCGGGTGGATGACAACCGAGATCGCGCTGACCGTGTCGGGTCGCACCCCCCGGCGCAGGTCGCCGAACGCCCACACCAGCGTCTCGTCCCAGCCCCGGTCGGGCAGTTCACCGCGTTCCTCGGTGTGGAGGGCGAAGGGCACGCTGTGGGCGTGCGCGACGACCTCCCCCCGCTCGTCCTCGGCGAACAGCACGTACTCGGGGAGTTCGGCGGAGATCCGCCCGTAGTGGGCGTTGCCCACGGGATCCTGGGTCACGAACTCCGGCCAGCTGTCGGCCATGCCGAGGACGCGCTCCCGCATTTCGGGACGCTCGGCGAGACTCGACACCTTCAGCTCCATGCGGTCACCGTAGGCCGCGGCCCCGCGAACCGGAAAGCGCATTTCCCGCTCGCGACGGCTCGTCAGTCGGCGTGGAACCTCGGGGGTGCCTGCGTCGGGTTGCCGCCGGTCGGCAGCCTCTGGCCGGGGCAGCCCTTGAGGACCTTCTCCATCGCGGACTTCTCGGCGGCGGTGACCCACAGCTGGTACTTCTTCTTCACGGCGACCTGAGCGGCGACATAGGTGCACCGGTACGCCTTGTTGGGCGGCAGCCAGGTCGCCGTGTCGCCGTCGCCCTTGGAACGGTTGGTGCTCGCGTCGACGGCGAGGAGGTTCAGCGGGTCGTTGGCCAGAGCTATGCGCTTGCCGGCGTCCCAGTACTTGGCGCCCTTCTGCCAGGCGTCGGACAGCGCGACCACGTGGTCGATGTCGACCTGGCTGCGGCCCCGCCGGTAGGTCACCTCCTTGCCGGAGTAGGGGTCCGACTCCAGCACGCCGTAGGAGACCTTGCAGTCCCCACCGGTGAACTTCACGTCCTCCAGGTCGCGTTTGAGTATGTCGTCGCGGGTGTCGCAGTCGTTGGAGTCCGTGTCGGCCCACGCGGTGCCGAACCGGTCGCGGTCGTAACCCGTCTTGGGCGCACGCCCCTTGACGGTCAGCGACTCCGCGGCAGTGAGGGCCGCACCCGAGCCCCCGGTCTCCTCGGGCCCACCGGACCCCACGGTCGTCTCCGCCTTGCACCCGGCCACGGCGAACACCAGCACGACGGCAGCCGCGGCCCCGCCCCTCAGACGCATCACGTGCGCCCCTCCCCTTGCCAACCCGGTCCGCCCCCGCAGGGTGCGCTTTCCCCAGTACGACTTCGCGCACACCGTAGCGAGCGGGCGCACCGCGGCGTTCAGCAGGTCCGGACAGCGCCCTCCTCAAGTGGGCATCACGGGCATAACGCCCGTATCGTCGTGTCTGAGTCGCTTCGGGAAGGAGCTCTCGATGGGCATCTTCGACAGGTTCAAGAGCAACCGCCACGTACAGGACAAGGCCAAGGACATGTCCGACATGGCGGAGCGGAAGGTCAACGACAGGACGGGCAACAAGTACGAGAGCCAGGTCGACGACGCACAGCAGAAGATCGAAGGGTCGCTCGGCATGGACCGCGACAGGCCCGACCAGCCGTAGTCCCGACCAACCGTAGGCCCGACAACAGCCCCACACCTCCGCCGGACCGGCGCAGCCGCACGCCTCCGCCACATCGGACGGCGGTTCAGACCGGCCACGGCAGCACCGTCAGCTCCGGCCATTCCTCCTGCCAGCGGGCCGCCTTGGCCTCGTAGACCCCTCTCGGGGCGAGGACCGGGTTGGGGCGGACCACGAGGTTGAACACGTCCGACAGCCCGTGCGGAGCGTAGACGCGCCACTGACCGCCGGGCTCCAGCCGCACGCCCAGACAGCAGGTCGTCGCGGCGAAGCGGTCGATGGCGGACTCGGTGGAGTCGTACGGCGGGCAGGGCACCCCGAACTTCCGCTCGTACCAGAGGTGCACCCGCGCCTCGTTGCGGATCTCGACCTCGGCCGGGAGGCCCTCGAACGCCTCCCGGCCCGCCTTGATGACGGCGTCCTCGGCCTCCCAGGAGAGGTCGGTGTCGTCGAAGTAGAAGACGTCGTAGTCCTTGATGCCCTGGGCCGGGGGTCTGTCGGTGACCACGTTCCACACGGTCTGGAACAGGCAGCCCGCCGTCACGTACCAGCCCGGCAGGTCGAGTTTCGCCGTCCGCGCCAGCACCTCGGTCAGGATCTCGTTCCGCCCGAGGGCGGCACGGAAGCCCTCGAGTTGTTCCACGAGAGGAAGTCGTCCGAGCATCCGCCCTGCCTATCACGGTCCGGCAGGGGTCAGACCCTGCCGATGCCCAGGGTCGTCTCCGACGGAAGCAACCCGGAGGACAGCACCGCGACCCAGAAGTCGCCGAGCAGGTCCGCGAGTCGGTCGGTGTCGGTCGGGCCGAGCAACCTCCAGGGCTGGGAGGCCAGTTGGTCGGTGTGGTGCTCCACCTGGTGGCGCAGGTCCCGGCCGGCGTCGGTCGCCCCGCCCTGCTCGTCGACCAGGCCACGGGCCGTCAGGCGCCGTCGCGCGGCCGCCCATTCGCCGGCGCTCCACCCGCGGCTCTCGAAGCGCTCCACGGAGGCGGCACCGATGGCGGCGAAGGAGACGAGCGACTCGACCGGGTCCAGGCCGGCCACGAGCAGGGCCGCTATGTGACCGTCGCCGCGGTGCTCCCGCAGGATCGTCGCCGCCTGCCACAGCTGGAGGTGCGGGGCCTCGGGCCACTCCACCTCGGCGTTGGCCGCGGCCAGCGGGCGCCCCGCGGTGTCCGCGGACTCGGCGGCGCGCCGGGCGAGGGCGGCGGCCTCCGCGAGTTCAGGACTGTCGACGCGGTCGCCGAGTATCGCGCGGTAGGCCCGGTCGATCCCGCGCATCCTCGCCGCCAGGACCGCGGCGGGGCCGGCGACCGACCACCCGGAGTCGATGTGCTCGGCGACCATGCGCGGGCTGAAGCTGTAGAACGCGGAGGCCACACGCTCGGCACCCACCGGCCCCAACGGCGCGGCCCGCAGGGGGAAGTAGCTCGGCCAGCGCTCCTTCGTGTCGTACCCGAGCGCGGCGGCCTCCTCGAAGACCTCCGGCGCGTAGTAGAGCACCGCGTGCAGGGGCTCCAGCAGGTGCCAGAGCTGTCGCACCCGGGCCGGCTCCACGGCACCCGCACCGATCCCGCCGTCATCGCGCTTCGACATGGACAACACCCCCGTCGCATCCACCACCGAACAACTTGACACTGACTAGATTGCCGGAGCCCACCCAACTTGTCAATGCCTAGTTCGGGCGTACGCTGCTGACCATGGCACCTGCGCAGACCGAGAAACCGAACCGCCCCTACCACCACGGCGATCTCCGGCGGGCGATCCTCACCGCCGCACTCGACGTCATCGCCGCGGACGGCCCCGCCGCGCTGAGCCTGCGCGACCTCGCCCGCCGCGCCGGTGTCTCGCACGCGGCTCCCGCCCACCACTTCCGGGACCGCACCGGGCTCCTCACGGCGATCGCCGCCGAAGGCTTCGGTCTGCTCGCGGCGGCCGTCGAGGAGGCCTCGGACCTCAAGGACGCGGGCGTGCGCTATGTGCGCTTCGCCCGCGAGCACCCGGCACACTTCCAGGTGATGTTCGCGCCCGAACTCCTGCGCGCCGACGACCTCGAGCTCACCACGGCCCGCGCCCTGGCCGCCGCCGCCCTGCGCACCTCGGTCGAGGGCGTGCGTGCCGAGGACCTCGGCGTCGACAGCCGCCTCGCGGGAGTCGCCGCGTGGTCCCTCGCGCACGGCTTCGCCACGCTGCTCCTCGGCCACAACCTGGACGGCCCGGTCGGCGACGAGGACCCCGAGGAGGTCTTCCGCACCCTGGCGACCACCCTCTTCCGCACGGCCTGACCGAGGGCCGTCCGTCCCCTCCGGCGGGCCGACGACAGGTCACCCCATCGGCGGCGGGTCACCCCGTCGTCGGCGGGGCACCCCGTCGTCGGCGGGGCACCCCATCGGCGGCGGGGCACCCCGTCGTCGGCGGGGCACCCCATCGGCGGCGGGTCACCCCATCGGCGGCAGGTCGCCCCGTCGTCAGACACAGGTCACCCCGTCGTCAGGCCCACCCACAAGGTCGGAACCACAAAGTCCCAGGACCACAAAGTTCCGGAACCACAAGGCCCCGGAACCGACGTCACGACCCCAGGATCGACGTGAGGAACTCCCCCACCCAGCCCAGCAGTTCCCGGCCGACCAGCGGCTTGCCGCCGACCTTCGCCGTCTTCGGGCGCGGCACCAGCACCTGGTGCACGGCCGGCTTGATGACGGTGCCCGGGTACAGCCGCTTCAGGCGCAGTTCCTGCGACTCCCGCAACTCCACCGGCGCGAAGCGGATGTTGGTGCCCTGGAGGACGATCTCGCCGACCCCGCACGCGCGTGCCAGCATGCGCAGACCCGCCACCAGCAGGAGGTTCTCGACCGGCTCGGGCAACTTGCCGTAGCGGTCGACGAGTTCCTCGCGTACGGCCTTGATGTCCTCCTCGGTGTTGACCGAGGCGATCGCGCGGTACGCCTGGAGCCGCAGCCGCTCGCCCGGCGCGTAGTCGTGCGGAACGTGCGCGTCGACCGGGAGCTCGATCTTGACCTCCAGCGGCGGCTCCTCCTCGACCCCGCCCTCCAGGGAGGCCCGGTAGTCCGCGACGGCCTCGCCGACCATGCGGACGTACAGGTCGAAGCCGACGCCCGCGATGTGCCCGGACTGCTCGCCGCCGAGGAGGTTGCCGGCGCCGCGGATCTCCAGGTCCTTCATGGCCACGTACATGCCCGCGCCCATCTCGGTGTGCTGGGCGATGGTCGCGAGCCGCTCGTGCGCGGTCTCGGTCAGCGGCTTCTCCGGCGGGTACAGGAAGTACGCGTAACCGCGCTCGCGGCCACGGCCCACCCGCCCGCGCAGCTGGTGCAGCTGCGACAGGCCGAAGTTGTCGCCGCGCTCCACGATCAGCGTGTTCGCGTTGGAGATGTCGATGCCGGACTCGACGATCGTCGTCGAGACCAGGACGTCGAACTTCTTCTCCCAGAAGTCGACGACGACCTGCTCCAGCGCCGACTCCGACATCTGGCCGTGGGCCGTCGCGATCCGCGCCTCGGGGACGATCTCGCGCAGCCGGGCGGCCGCGCGGTCGATGGATTCCACCCGGTTGTGGATGTAGAAGACCTGGCCCTCGCGCAGCAGTTCACGGCGGATGGCCGCGCCGATCTGACGCTCCTCGTAGGGCCCGACGAAGGTGAGCACCGGGTGGCGCTCCTCCGGGGGCGTGGTGATCGTCGACATCTCGCGGATGCCGGTGACCGCCATCTCCAGGGTCCTCGGGATCGGCGTCGCGGACATGGTCAGCACGTCGACATTGGCGCGGAGCTTCTTCAGCTGCTCCTTGTGCTCGACGCCGAAGCGCTGCTCCTCGTCGACGATGACCAGGCCGAGGTCCTTGAACTTGGTCTCGGAGGAGAACAGCCGGTGGGTACCGATGACGACGTCCACCGAGCCCTCGCGCAGGCCCTCCAGGACGGCCTTCGCCTCGGTGTCGGTCTGGAAGCGGCTGAGCGCCTTCACCACCACGGGGAACTGCGAGTAGCGCTCGGAGAACGTCCCGAAGTGCTGCTGCACCAGCAGGGTGGTCGGGACGAGGACCGCGACCTGCTTGCCGTCCTGGACCGCCTTGAACGCGGCCCTGACCGCGATCTCGGTCTTGCCGTAGCCGACGTCGCCGCAGATCAGGCGGTCCATGGGGACCGACTTCTCCATGTCCTCCTTGACCTCGGCGATGGTGGTGAGCTGGTCGGGGGTCTCCGCGTACGGGAAGGCGTCCTCCAACTCGCGCTGCCACGGGGTGTCCGGGCCGAAGGTGTGCCCCGGGGCCGCCATCCGCGCGCTGTACAGCTTGATCAGGTCGGCGGCGATCTCCTTGACGGCCTTCTTCGCGCGCGCCTTGGTCTTGGTCCAGTCGGCGCCGCCGAGCCGGTGCAGGGTGGGTGCCTCGCCGCCGACGTACTTGGTGATCTGCTCCAGCTGGTCGGTGGGGATGTAGAGGCGGTCGCCGGGCTGGCCGCGCTTGGCGGGGGCGTACTCGACGACGAGGTACTCGCGCGTGGCGCCCTGCACGGTTCGCTGGACCATCTCGATGTAGCGGCCGACGCCGTGCTGCTCGTGGACGATGTAGTCGCCCGCCTCCAGGGTGAGCGGGTCGATCGTCTTGCGGCGTCGCGCGGGCATCCGGGCGCCGTCCTTGCCGGCCGCCTTCTGGCCGGTCAGGTCGGTCTCGGTCAGCACGGCGAGCTTCAAGGAGGGGTCCACGAAGCCGTACTCGATCGAGCCGCACGCCACATGCACGACGGACGGGCTCAGGGACTCCAGCTCCGCGTCGAGGCGGGCCGCGATGCCCTCGCCGCCCAGCACCTCGACGGTACGGGCCGCGGGGCCGTGGGCCTCGGTCACGAAGACCGTGCGCCAGCCGTCGGAGAGCCAGCCCTTGGTGTCGGCGAGCGCCTTGGCGGTGTCGCCGCGGTAGGTCTCGGGGGCGTGCATCCCCAGCTTGAGGGTGTCCGCCTCCAGTTCGAGGTCGGCCGCGAACGGCGACACCGACCACCACATCATGTCCAGCTCGCGCGCCCGGTCCCGGACGTCGGCGATGGACCACAGGGAGGCCGCGCCGACGTCGATGGGCGCCTCGCCGCCGCCCGCGGTGGCCGCCCAGGACGCCTGGAGGAACTCCTGCGAGGTGGCCACGAGATCGGACGCACGCGTGCGCACCCGCTCCGGATCGCATACGACGGCCATGGCGCCCTTGGGCAGGACGTCGATCAGGAGCTCCATGTCGTCGACGAGGACCGGAGCCAGGGACTCCATGCCCTCGACGGCGATGCCCTCGGCGATCTTCCCGAGCAGCTCACCCAGCTCGGGGTGCTGTTCGGCGAGGGCACGCGCGCGGGCGCGTACGTCGTCGGTGAGCAGGAGTTCGCGGCAGGGCGGGGCCCACAGACCGTGCTCGGCGATCTCCAGGGACCGCTGGTCGGCGACCTTGAAGTAGCGGATCTCCTCGACGTCGTCGCCCCAGAACTCGATGCGCAGGGGGTGTTCCTCGGTGGGCGGGAAGACGTCGAGGATGCCGCCGCGGACGGCGAACTCGCCGCGCTTCTCGACGAGCTCCACGCGCGCGTAGGCGGCCGCCGCGAGGTCCTCCACCACGGTGTTCAGGTCGGCGGTCTGCCCGGTCCGCAGCGCCACCGGCTCCAGGTCGCCGAGGCCCTTGACCTGCGGCTGGAGCACGGACCGCACGGGGGCCACGACCACGGAGACCGGGCCGGTCTCGGGGTCGTCGGGGCGGGGGTGGGCCAGGCGCCGCAGGACGGCCAGGCGGCGGCCGACGGTGTCGCTGCGGGGGCTGAGGCGCTCGTGGGGCAGGGTCTCCCAGGACGGGTACTCCACGATTCCCTCGGGCGGGAGCAGGGAACGCAGGGCCGCGGCCAGGTCCTCCGCCTCCCGGCCCGTCGCCGTCACCGCGAGCACCGGCCGGCCGGCCTCACGCGCGAGGGCCGCGATGGCGAAGGGACGGGCCGCCGGGGGGCCGACCAGGTCGACGTGCATCCGGTTGCTGTCCTGGGCGGCGGCGATCGCTTCCGCGAGGGCGGGGTCCTTGACGACGGCGTCGAGCAGACCGTGCAGGCTCATTCGGGGCGGCTTTCGTCCGAGGGGGGCTGGGCTGGTGGTGGGGCCGGAGGCGGTGTGGGCAACGCGAAGGGCCCGACGCGGTGACCGGCCGGGGGGTCTCCAGCGTACGACGCGGCGCCGACAGGTGCGGGGGCTGTGGACAACGCCGGGGGCGGTCATCGCCCCTGGCGCGGTGTTCGACCCGGCCCGGTGTTTCGCCCCCGCCGCCCCTACCCGTCCCCTCCCCAGGGGCTGCGCCCCCGGACCCCCCTTCGGCCCGAAGGGCCTCGTCCTCAAGCGCCGGACGGGCTGAACGCACGGACCC
>NZ_JBHUXV010000105.1:0-34216 GCF_042669125.1 Streptomyces sp. NPDC057253
CCCCCAGACCCCCCTTCGGCCCCTGAGGGCCTCGTCCTCAAACGCCGGACGGGCTGAAGTGCCCTGACCGGCGTCGAAAAGCCCAGCCTTGTCAAAACCTGCTTCAACCCGGGATCAAGCCGTCGTCGCTGAGCAGTTCCCGGACCTCCTCCAAGGTGGCGTCCGGGGAGGGGAGGATCAGTTCCGAGGGTTCCAGGGAGTCGTCCGGGAGGGGTTCGCCCAGGTCCCGGACCCTGGTGAGGAGGGCTTGGAGGGTGCGGCGGAAGCCCGGGCCGTCGCCCTTCTCCATCTCGGCCAGGAGCTCGTCGTCCAGCTTGTTCAGGTCGGCGAGGTGGCTGTCGGCCAGCCTCACCTGACCCTCCCCCATGATCCTGACGATCATGTCGCCCTCCTCGGCGTGGGCCCTACTGCTTGTCGAAGCGCGGGGTGTCCTGCGGCTGCTGCTGGGACTGCGACTGGCCGGTGCCGCCCTCGATCGCCTGCTGCGAGGAGCCTCCCGCCAGCTCCGCCTTCATGCGCTGCAGTTCCAGCTCTACATCCGTACCACCGGAGAGCCGGTCCAGCTCGGCCTGGATGTCGTCCTTGTGCATGCCGGACTGGTCGTCGAGAGCGCCGGAGGCGAGCAGTTCGTCGATCGCGCCGGCCCGCGCCTGGAGCTGCGCCGTCTTGTCCTCGGCCCGCTGAATCGCCAGGCCCACGTCGCCCATCTCCTCGGAGATGCCGGAGAAGGCCTCGCCGATCCGGGTCTGCGCCTGGGCCGCGGTGTAGGTCGCCTTGATGGTCTCCTTCTTGGTCCTGAAGGCGTCCACCTTGGCCTGGAGCCGCTGGGCCGCGAGAGTGAGCTTCTCCTCCTCGCCCTGGAGCGTGGAGTGCTGGGTCTCGAGGTCGGTCACCTGCTGCTGGAGCGCGGCACGGCGGGAGAGGGCTTCGCGGGCCAGGTCCTCCCGGCCGAGCGCGAGCGCCTTGCGGCCCTGGTCCTCCAGCTTCGAGGACTGCGACTGCAGCTGGTTGAGCTGGAGCTCCAGGCGCTTGCGCGAGGTGGCCACGTCGGCCACGCCCCGGCGCACCTTCTGGAGCAGCTCCAGCTGCTTCTGGTAGGAGTAATCGAGGGTTTCGCGCGGGTCCTCGGCCCGGTCAAGGGCCTTGTTCGCCTTCGCGCGGAAGATCATCCCCATACGCTTCATGACACCGCTCATGGGCTTCGCGCGCCCCCTTCTGACGGACTTCCAGCTCCAGCTCTGCGACAGAACCCACAGTACGGGCCCTGCATCCATTGACGCACTGTTCGGGGACGGATGCGCTCATCCCCAAGGACGACTGACGATTCCCTTGCTCCGGCGTAAGGAGTAGGTGACCTTCAGGGTGAGTGACCCGTCACCGGACGTCCCCTCTGTCCCCCTACATGACGACTGGTGTTGCCGGATCGTTCCCCACGGGGCTGGGGTCCAACCCAGGACACCCCTTACCCTTGGGTTTTGTGTTCCGTAGCCGTGCCACCAAGGAAGAGAAGGCCGCTGTCGCCGACAAGGGGCAGCTGACCGACTCCAAGCAGATCCGCGACCCGCAGGCCCCCAAGGGCAGGCCCACGCCCAAGCGCAGTGAGGCCCAGTCCCAGCGCCGCAGCGTCGCCAACACCTCGCTCACCCGCAAGGACGCCGCGAAGCGCCAGCGCGAGGAGCGCCGCAGCGCGCTGGAGAGGCAGCGCCAGGCGCTGGCCGGCGGCGACGAGCGGTACCTGCCCGCGCGCGACAAGGGCCCGGTGCGCAAGTTCGCCCGTGACTTCATCGACTCGCGGTTCAACGTGGCGGAGTTCTTCCTGCCCATGGCCGTGATCATCCTCGTGCTGAGCATGGTGCGGGTGGGCGCGCTCCAGAACATCGCGCTGCTGCTGTGGCTGGTCGTGATCGTGCTCATCGTGCTCGACGCGATCCTCAACGGCTTCCGGCTGCGCAAGCAGCTCATCGAGCGCTTCCCGGACCACAACCGCAAGGGCGCGATCGGCTACGCCCTCATGCGCTCCCTCCAGATGCGTCGCCTCCGGCTGCCGAAGCCTCAGGTCAAGCGCGGAGAGCGGCCCTGAGTACGACGTCTTTCTCCGGGGGTGCGGCCGATGCCTGGCTGGGCAAGCTGGGCGGGCTGCGGAACGTCGTACGGCAGGAGCTGGTGGCCCGGCAGCTCGACGAGCAGATAGTGGGGCGCTACCCGGTCGGGCAGCGGCTCAGGGTGCTGGACGTCGGTATGGGCCAGGGCACGCAGGCGCTGCGGCTGGCCCGTGCCGGACATCAGGTGACCGGGCTCGAACAGGACTCCACCATGGTGAGGGCGGCCCGGGAGTCGCTGTCCGCCGAGCCCGAGGGCATCCGGGAGCGGATGCGGATCATCGAGGGCGACGGCCGGGACACCGGGGTGCACTTCCTGCCGGGCAGCTTCGACGTCGTGCTCTGCCACGGCGTGCTCATGTACGTGGAGGAGCCGGACCCGCTGCTGGCGGGGCTCGCGCGGATGCTGGCGCCGGGCGGGCTGCTGTCGCTGCTCGTGCGCAACGGCGACGCGCTGGCGATGCGGCCGGGACTGGCCGGGGACTGGGCCGGCACGCTCGGCGCCTTCGACGGCACCGCGTACCGCAACCGGCTCGGCCTCGATGTGCGGGCCGACCGGCTGGGCACCCTGACCGCGACGCTCGCGGGCATCGGGGCGCCGCTCCAGGCCTGGTACGGCGTGCGGGTCTTCACGGACACGGCCACGGACGACGCCGAGGTGCCGGACGACATCGAGACGCTGCTGGCCTGCGAGGAGCGGGCCGGGCGGACGGATCCCTACCGGGGGGTCGCGGCGCTGCTGCATCTGTGCGGGGTGCGGGGCTGAGCCCCTTCGCCTTCGGGGCGGCGGGGCGGGGGCTTCCCGGGAAACCGCCGCCCCGCCTCCGCTACGCCTCCTCGGCCGCCTTCAGGCTCATCGGGCCGTAGATCTCGGTGGCGTCCTCGAACAGGCGGACCTGTTCCGCACCGCCGGCGAGCAGGGGCTTCCAGTACTCACCGAGCCAGGACTCGGCGTCCCCCTGGGTCGTGAACTCCTCCGGCTCGACCGCGGGCTCGGTCTCCGCACCGTCGGACTTCTCGAATCGCCAGGTCCATGTCGCCATGTGAGCCTCCCGTGTTTGAGCCGTTACGAAGAGCACCCTAAGCGGTCGTGCGTCGGCTGTTGGCCGGTGGGGGTTGCTCGCACAGGTCCCCGCGCCCGTCAATGGCACCTCTGCGCGCGCTGGATCAACAAGCACCGGCGAGAATCGTTCCGTGGAACTGACTCTGCTCGGAACCGGCGCTCCCGCCGGCCTCCCCCGTCCCTCCTGCCCTTGTGCCGCCTGTGCCGTCGCGCTCGGTGAGGAGGCCCGGGCGGCCACCTCCGTGCTCGTCGACGAGACGCTGCTGATCGATCTCACGCCGGGTGCCGCCTTCGCCGCCGCCCGCTCCGGGCATTCCCTCGCAGGTGTGAGGCAGGTGCTGCTGTCGCACCCCCACGACGGGCCCCCCGTCGAGGTGCCCGCCGGGGTTCCGCAGCCGGGGCGGGTGCCGGACGGGCGGGAGTTGGCGTTGCTGACGGGGCATCGGGTGCGGGCCGTGGCGCTGGACGCGCCGGGGACCGGGTACGCGGTGACCGGGCCCGACGGGCAGCGGGTGCTGTATCTCCCGCCGGGGGGCGCGCCCGCGGGGCTGGAGGCGGGGGCCGCCGAGCCGTACGCCATGGTGCTCGCCGATGTCGTACGGCGGCCGGACGCGCTGGCGCGGCTGCGGGCGGTGGGGGCGGTGGGGCCCACGACCGATGTCGTCGCCGTGCATGTCGACCACGACGTGTCTCCCGGTGCCGAGTTGCGGCGGAGGCTGGCCGCGGCCGGGGCGCGAGCCGTGCCCGACGGGACGACCCTCGTCGTCGGCGCCTACGAGGCCGTACCGGACGTGCCGCGGCGGACGCTGGTGCTGGGCGGGGCGCGGTCCGGGAAGTCGGTGGAGGCCGAGCGGCGGCTGGAGGCGTTTCCCGAGGTCCTGTACGTGGCCACCGGGGGGTCGCGGAACGGGGACACCGAGTGGGGCGCGCGGGTCGCCGCCCATCGGGAGCGGCGGCCGGGGTCGTGGCGTACGACCGAGACGTGCGACCTGGTGCCGCTGCTGAAGGACGACGGGGCGCCGCTGCTGATCGACTGTCTGTCGCTGTGGCTGACGGACGCGATGGACGCGGTGGGGGCCTGGGACGACGTCGAGTGGGCCGACGGCGGGGAGCGTGAACTGCGGTCGCGCGTACGGGAGTTGACGGAGGCGGTGCGCGGGGCCCGGCGGACCGTGGTCGCCGTCTCCAACGAGGTCGGCTCGGGCATCGTGCCGGCCACGGCCTCCGGACGCCGCTACCGCGACGAACTCGGCCGCCTGAACACGGCGTTCGCGGCCGAGTGCGAACAGGTACTGCTGGTGGTGGCGGGCCAGGCACTGGTCCTACGAGGCTGAGGAGGCCGAGGGCGGCGGGACCGGGACGCCGGTGTCCTGCGCGTCTCGGCCGGCCGGGTCCGGGGCGCTCCTTCGCCCGGCCTCCGCGACCCGCGCCTCCCACGTCCACGTGTGCACCGCCTTGCGGGCGATCACCCGGTACACCCCTGCGAAGCGGGTGCCGGAGAGGAGGAGGGACAAGGTGTGGTCCAGGGCTCGGGCGGCGGGGAGGAGGGCGGGGTGGGTGAGTCGGGGCTCCACGCGGGGTGGGATGTGGGCGGATCTGCGGGTCGTGGCGATGATCGTGCAGCCGTGGGACTCCAGGGCGGGGCGGGGGTCGTCGGGGGACTCCACGAGGAGGTGGCCGCCGGGGCGCAGGACGGCGAGGGCGGCCCGGAGTTCCGCGGGGTCCGCCGGTCGGTTCAGGAGGCTGACCACGTCGTAGCGGGCACGGAGGTGGGCGGTGAGGTGCGGGTCCGTCAGGACGCCCCGGTAGCCCTCCTCCAGACGCTCGACGGCCTGGGCGTGCAGCACGCGGGGCGTGGCGTCGACGCCGTCGAAGGCCGTGTAGGGGAAGAACCTGCGCGCCGCCTCCGGGAAGTCCGCGTCCCCCGTCCCCACGTCCAGCCAGCTCTCCGGCTCCGGCAGCCACCGCAGCGCACGGGCCGTGGAGCGAAGACGCCGTACGGAAGGGGCGGTTGGTGCGGGCATGGGGCCTCCCGGGGACGCACGGCGATCCAGCACGGCAATTCGCTACAAAACGGAACGTATGGGATCACCATCCTGGGTGCAAAGACGTCCTGGCCCCGTGGCGCCCCCGTGTTCGATCAGGGCCGGTACTGTTCGGCGAATGAGCTCGCTTAATCTCGACGACTTCACCGATCTGATCGAGCGCCCCGACGGCGGGGTGCGGCGCGATGCCGAGGCACGCCGGGAGCGTCAGATCGTGCCGCCCGGGGCGCTGGGCCGCCTCGACGACCTGGGTGAGTGGCTGGCCGCGGCGCAGTCGGCCGTTCCGGTACGGCCGGTCGAACGGCCGCGGGTCGTCCTGTTCGCCGGCGACCACGGGATCGCCGCGCAGGGAGTCTCCGGGCGCCCCGCGGGCAGCGCCTCGGAGCTGGTGCGGGAGGTCCTGGAGGGCGCTCGTCCGGTGTCGATCCTCGCCCGCCGGCTGGACGTGCCGGTGCGGGTCGTCGACATGGCGCTGGACTGCGATCCGCAGGAGCTCCCGGAGGACGTCGTACGGCATCGGGTGCGGCGCGGGAGCGGTCGTATCGATGTCGAGGACGCGCTGACTCCGGAGGAGGCGGAGGCCGCCTTCCGGGCCGGGGTCGCGGTCGCCGACGAGGAGGCCGACTCCGGGACCGATCTCGTGGTGCTCGGCGATGTGAGCGTGGGCGGGACCACGGCGGCGGGCGTGCTGGTCGCGGCGCTGTGCGGCACCGACGCCTCCGTGGTGACCGGCCGCGGCGGGACCGGGATCGACGACCTGGCGTGGATGCGCAAGTGCGCGGCGATCCGGGACGCCCTCAGGCGGGCGCGGCCGGTGCTCGGGGACCAGTTGCAGCTCCTCGCGACGGTCGGCGGGGCCGATCTCGCGGCCATCACGGGCTTTCTGCTCCAGTGCGCGGTGCGCAAGCTGCCGGTCGTGCTGGACGGCGTGGTCGTGTCCGCGTGCGCGCTGGTGGGACAGCGGATCGCGTTCCGGGCGCCGGACTGGTGGCTGGCCGGGCAGAACAGCGGGGAGCCGGGGCAGACCAAGGCGCTGGACCGGATGGCGCTGGAGCCGCTGCTCGACCACGGGGTGACCGTCGGCGAGGGGGCGGGCGGACTGCTGGCCCTGCCGCTGGTGCAGGCCGCGGCGGCGCTGGCCGCCGAGCTGCCGGAGAAGCCCGACGTCCCGGCGGACGAGCCGGAGTCCGTGGAGCCGGAGAAGCCGGAGTCCGTGGAGCCGGAGAAGGAGGAGTCCGTGGAGCCGGAGAAGGAGGAGTAGGAGCCGGACAGGGTAGAGGTTCGGCCGGTCGGGCACCGCCGGGCCGCTCCGCCGTGGCTGAACACCGTCACGGCGGAGAAGAGGGGCAGGATCACCCTTTATGGGAGATGTCCTGGAATCCGGTACCCGCCGACCGTCCACCACCGCCTCGCGGCGGGCCGCAGGGTTCGCCGTCTGGTATCTGCGGGTCGTCGCGTTCGTCAACTTCCTCAGCGCGGTGTGGGTGACGCTGGGGCAGGACGTGCGGCGGCACAACCAGGAGAACTACTTCACGCCGTACCTGCTGACGGCGGGCTTCGCCTCCGGCGTGTTCACGGCCTTCCTCGCCATCACCATGCGGCGGCGCAAGCGGGCCGCGTGGATCCTGAACCTGGTGCTCTCCGGGACGTTCCTCGCGCTGTTCCTCTTCGCGATGGCGTTCCCGGAGATCCGCCGGTACGCGCAGAACTGGATCTCGCTGGTCCTCACCGCCGCGTTCGTCGTCGCGCTGCTGGTCGGGCGGCGGGAGTTCTACGCCAAGGGCGACCGGTCGAACCCACGGCTCGCCGCGGCCGTCGCGGTGGGCGGACTGCTCCTGTCCTCGCTGCTCGCCGCCCTGCTGGTGACCGTCACCAACGAGGCGCCCGGGTCGTCGACCTTCACCGAGCGGTGGTGGTACGGCACCCTGCGGCTGGTCTCCGTCGCCTCCGACGACTCCCGCTTCGACGGCATCCTGACGCCGAACTGGGTCAACGTCGTCATCAACGTGCTCAGCACGATCCTCGTCCTGGCCGTCCTCTATGCCGCCTTCCGCTCCAAACGGGCCGTCGACCCGCTCACCGAGGACGACGAGCGACGGCTGCGGGAGCTGCTGGACAAGCACGGGGAGCGGGACTCGCTCGGGTACTTCGCGCTGCGCCGCGAGAAGAGCGTGGTGTGGTCGCCGACCGGGAAGGCGGCGGTGACCTACCGGGTCGTCGGCGGGGTCTCGCTGGCCTCCGGCGATCCGATCGGGGACTCGGAGGCCTGGCCGGGGGCGATCGAGCCGTGGCTCGCCGAGGCCCGGGCGCACGGGTGGCTGCCGGCCGTGATGGGCGCCGGCGAGGACGCGGGGACGGTGTACGCGCGGCACGGTCTGGACGCGCTGGAGCTGGGCGACGAGGCGATCGTCGAGATCGCCGAGTTCACCCTGGAGGGCCGTGCCATGCGGACGGTCCGGCAGGCCTACAACCGGGTCAAGCGGGCCGGGTACACGGTCCGGATCCGGCGCCACGAGGACATCCCGGCCGAGGAGATGGAGGCGCTCGTACGACGGGCCGACGACTGGCGGGACGGGGCCACCGAACGCGGGTTCAGCATGGCGCTGGGGCGGCTCGGGGACCCCGCCGACGGCCGGTGCGTGGCGCTGGAGTGCAGTGACGGCGAGGGCGAGCTGAAGGCGGTGCTCTCCTTCGTGCCCTGGGGGCCGCACGGGCTGTCGCTCGACCTGATGCGCCGGGACCGCGACGCCGACAACGGCCTCATGGAGTTCATGGTCATCGAGCTCCTCAATCGGGCCCAGGAGATCCAGATCACCCAGGTCTCGCTCAACTTCGCCATGTTCCGTTCGGTCTTCGAACGTGGGGCGCGGCTCGGTGCCGGGCCGGTGCTGCGGCTGTGGCGCTCGCTGCTCAGCTTCTTCTCCCGCTGGTGGCAGATCGAGTCGCTGTACCGGGCCAACGCCAAGTACCGGCCCATCTGGGAGCCGCGCTTCCTGCTCTTCGAGAAGAGCGCGGACCTTCCGCGGATCGGCATCGCCTCGGCCCGCGCGGAGGGGTTCCTGGAGGTGCCGGGGCTGCCGGGGTGGCTGCGGCGCCGGGAGCACCTGAGTACGCACAGATGAGGACCAGGGGATGAAGAGGATCGCCCGTTGGGCTCGCGCGGAGTGGGGGCCGCTGTACGTCACCGTGCGCGAGCACCTGCGCCGGCGGAGGTGGCGGGCGGTCCCCCTGGCCGTGACATCCGTCTGCCTGACGCTGACCCTGCACCTGGTGCACAGTCGGTCCTGGGGATACGACGTCGTCCAGGACGTGGGTGCCGTGCGCGCCGCGGACCCGCTGTGGCTGGCCCTGCTCCGCACTCCCTTGTCCCTGTTCGTGCCCGCCCTCGACCTGCCGGTGTGGGGTGCGCTGCTCCAGATCCTGTTCGTGTTCGGGATCGCCGAGATGTGCCTGGGCCGGTGGCGGACGCTCGCGCTGGCCTACACGGCCACGCTCGCCGGAACCCTGTACGCGCGTCTCGGCATCTGGCTGGGCCCCGACAACCCCCTCGGCCTCCCCGCCTCGGACGCCCACGTGGTCGACACCGGCCCCTCGGCGGCGGTGGTAGGCCTCGCCGTCTTCCTCGGCTGGCGCTACGGCGCCCGGGTCACGGCGGGCGCGGTGATCGCGGCGATGCTGATCGAGGTACTCCTGAAAGAGAACCTCGCCGGCAGGGAACACCTGGCAGCCATCACAGCGATGCTCCTGCTGTGCACGCTACCGGCGCTGCGGCGGCGCCGGACCGGGGAGCGGGGCGGGGCGGACGACGAGGGCGGGGGCGGTCGGGAGGACGGAGTCGGCAGGGAGGACAGGGCCGACTCACAGGCCGGGTCACGGCCCCAGTGACCGTACCGGGTCCGGTTTGCCGCCGATCAGGTCCTGGAGTTTTCGGCGGGGGCCCGACCAGCGTCTGTCGTGGTGGTAGGCGCGGAGCAGCGCGCGGGCCCGGGCGCGTGGGCGGCGGACGTAGAAGCGGCGGGCCCACGGGGAGCCGGGGCGGGCCAGGCGGATCAGGCCGATGAGGCCGACCAGCGGGACGATCACGCTGAAGATCGCCATCCGGGTCTTGCCCTTGAGCAGGACGGCCATCGCGAAGAGGAAGTTGATCACCACGCTGGAGATGACGCCGCCGCGGTCCTGCGCCTCGTCCTGCGTGACGTCGTTGACGCCGAACGGCGAGAAGCCCGCGAGCACCAGACCGACCAGCGCCGCGGTGAGGACGACCACCTCGACGCTCTTGCGGCCCTCCTCGCTCCAGTAGACGTCGTCGAGGTGCAGGATCAGCGCGAACTCGTCCAGCACCAGCCCCGCGCCGATCCCGAACACGACCGCGCACAGCGCCGCCCCGAAACCGTGCCGCCCGCTCGCGACCGCGCCGAAGCCGCCGACGACGGACAGCACGACACCGGGGACCACGTGATGGATGTGCACCCCGCCGGTGCTGATGTTGCCGAAGGGCCCCCTGCCCGCCCGGATGAGCCGGGTCACACACCGGGTGATCAGGAAGGTCAGCACGAACGCGGTCAACGCGAGCAGCAGCGGCAGCTTGCCGGGTTCGACGATGTTGCGGTGCAGCCAGTGGCCCATGGCCCCAGTCTCACGGGACCGGGGACGGACCGCCCTGCCACTACGGCGTCCGGGCTACCCTGCGGACGTGTCCATGACCTCACCCCCCGCCGACGGCCTCCGCTTCGCCTTCGGCACGCTCAGCGTGCTGCCGGTCAAGGTGACCCGCTGGGACCGGGAGGCGGCACGCGGCGGCATGCTGTGCGCTCCGCTGGTCGGGCTGGTGCTGGGCGGACTGTCGGCCGCGCTGGGCCTCCTGCTGCTCTTCCTCGGCGCCTCCGCACTGCTCGCCGCCGTCGCCACGGTGACCGTGCCCGCGGTCCTCACCCGGGGCCTGCACCTCGACGGCCTCGCGGACACCGCCGACGGCCTCGGCAGCGGCAAGCCGGCCGAGGACGCCCTGCGGATCATGAAGCAGTCCGACATCGGCCCGTTCGGGGTGATCACCCTCGTCCTCGTGCTGCTCGCCCAGGTCGCGGCGCTGTCCCAGGTGTACGGCGACTCGTGGGCCCGGGGCGCGCTCGCCGCCGTGGTCTCGGCGACCGCGGCCCGCCTCGCGCTGACCCTGGCCGCCCGCACCGGCGTCCCGGCGGCCCGTCCGGAGGGCCTCGGGGCCGCGGTGGCGGGCGTGGTCCCGCTCCGCGGCGCCGCACTGGTGGCCGCCGCGGTGACGCTGGGGGCGGCCGCGGCGGGCGCGCTCTTCGGGGCGTACGACGTCGTCCGCACCGTCCTCGCGGTCGCCGCCGGCGTGGCAGCGGCCGAACTCCTGCTGCGGCACTGCACCCGCCGCTTCGGCGGGGTGACCGGCGATGTGTTCGGAGGGCTCGCGGAGACGGCGGCGACGGCGGCCCTGGTGATCCTGTCGATGACCTTCTAGCAGGCCTCGACCTTCTAGCAGGCCTCGCGCCACACCCCCAGTTCGTACTTCTTCAGCATCGAACTCAGCTTCAGGCGGCGGGACTCGGCGCAGAAGCGTCTGGTGGGCAGTTCGTACTCGACGTGGAAGACGGCCTTGTCCGCCGCGACGAACGGCTTCATGTCCGCGCATTCGTCGTACTGCGCGCACTGTTCGTTGACCGCGAAGTCGAAGTCCCCGACCAGCTGCGGGATCTGGTCGAGGTCGTTCTTCAACCCGACCGCCATGCCCCGCTCATGGGCCAGCTTCGCGATCAGCCGGTTGTAGCGCAGCTGGTCGGCCGCCGTGAGCGGGAAGCCCGTGCGGTTCTTGTAGCCGTCCATGTTGTCCGGCTCCACCGCGTCGAAGCCCTTCTCGCGGCACATGTCGAGGCGGTCCGCCATCAGGGGTTCGAGGACGTCGGTGGCGCGGATGTCGAGCCAGCGTTCGCCCTCCCAGCCGTTGCCGCGCCCGATCACCGACTTGGGGAACTCACCGGCGTCGGGCCGCCAGTCCTCCCAGGCGCCGGTGGACAGGTAGCAGATCACCTTGCGGTCCTTGTCGTGCAGGGCGGACACCACCGCCTTCGACTGGTCGAAGCCGTCGATGTCGTAGACCGGCACGTCGACGGAGGTGTCGATGCGGCCGGTCAGCTGCCACTGCCAGGCGGTGCCGGGGCGGGGCTGCCAGCGGGAGTCACCGGGGCCGGAGTCGGTCGTGGTCGAGCACCCCGCCATCAGGAGCAGCAGGGCGACGAGCAGGAGAGGGCGCTTCAAGGGGTGGCTCCAGGGCATGCGGAATGATCGGCGGCCGACCCGAGCGTAGGCTCTTCCCGGGTGGTCGCCGACAGGGGTGAAGGCCCCGATCGGGATCCGTGTTCGGACACGAAATAGGGTCGGCCGTCGGGCCCGGTCGACCCACCCGCTCGACTCATGCGAACTTCACATCGGAAGCGAGAATTCACCACCGTGACTGCTCTGACTCTCAGCACCTCCGCGGCGCCCGGCCTGCGGGCCGACGCGATCGTGATCGGTGTCGCCAAGGGCGCGAAGGGCCCGGTAGTGGCGCCGGGCGCCGAATCCGTGGACAAGGCCTACGACGGCGGGCTCGCCGGCGTCCTGGAGACCCTCGGTGCCTCCGGCGCCGAGGGCGAGGTGACGAAGCTGCCCTCGCCCTCCGGCCTCAAGGCCCCGCTCGTGGTCGCGGTCGGCCTGGGCGCCGAGCCCGACAAGGACTCCTCCTTCGCCGCGGAGGCGCTGCGCAAGGCCGCCGGTGTCGCCGCCCGCGCGCTGACGGGCTCCAAGAAGGCCGCGTTCGCGCTGCCGCTGGGTGACGCCGCGGACCTCGGCGCGGTCGCCGAGGGCGTGCTGCTGGGCGCGTACTCCTTCGACACCTACAAGGAGAGCGGCAAGGACCCCAAGGCGAGGAACGGCAAGGCGCCGCTCGCCGAGGCCGCGCTGCTCGGCGGCAAGCCGCGGGACGCCGCGTACAAGGCCGCGCTGGCCCGGGCCGTCGCGGTCTCCGAGGAGCTCAACCGCGCGCGCGACCTGATCAACACCCCGCCGAACGACCTGAACCCCGAGGCCTTCGCAGCGATCGTGCAGGCGGCGGGCAAGGAGCACGGGCTCAAGGTGCAGGTGCTCGACGTGAAGGCCCTGGAAAAGGGCGGCTACGGCGGCATCCTCGGCGTCGGCGCGGGGTCGGCGTCGGGGCCGCGGCTGGTGAAGCTGTCGTACACCTCGTCCAAGGCGAAGAAGCACCTCGCGCTGGTCGGCAAGGGGATCACCTACGACTCGGGCGGCATCTCGCTGAAGCCGGCCGGTCACAACGAGACGATGAAGTGCGACATGAGCGGGGCGGCGGCGGTGTTCGCGGCCGTGGTCTCGGCGGCGCGGCTGGGCCTCGAGGTCAACGTGACCGGGTGGCTGGCGCTGGCCGAGAACATGCCGTCGGGGTCCGCGACGCGGCCCGGTGACGTGCTGCGGATGTACAGCGGCAAGACGGTGGAGGTGCTGAACACCGACGCCGAGGGCCGGCTGGTGCTGGCCGACGCGCTGTGGGCGGCGTCGGCGGAGAAGCCGGACGCGATCGTGGACGTGGCGACGCTGACCGGGGCGATGATGCTCGCGCTGGGCAGCCGGACGTTCGGGATCATGGCCAACGACGACTCGTTCCGTACGGCGGTGTACGAGGCCGCGGAGGAGGTGGGTGAGCCGGCGTGGCCGATGCCGCTGCCGGAGCATCTGCGCAAGGGGATGGACTCTCCCACCGCCGACATCGCGAACATGGGTGAGCGGATGGGCGGCGGGCTGGTCGCGGGGCTGTTCCTTCGGGAGTTCGTGGGCGAGGGGATCTCCTGGGCGCACCTCGACATCGCGGGTCCCGCGTTCAACGACGGCGGGCCGTTCGGGTACACGCCCAAGGGTGGGACGGGGTCCGCGGTCCGTACGCTGGTGCGGCTGGCCGAGCTGACCGCCTCGGGTGACCTGGGCTGACGCTCCCCCAATAGCTCGGCTCCGGAGGGGCGTGGGCGGCTGCGGGTCCGTTGTGGCTTGTCGCGCAGTTCCCCGCGCCCCTGGGTGTCTCACCGCATCCCCCTTTCTCATGTGAGCGTGTGGTGTCTCACACCCCGGCCCGGCGTCTCGTTCGGTGCTGACAAGTGCGAAGATGGGGCTCGGCAGGACAGGGCCCCCACCACAGGGCCGAAGAAAGAGCGGCCGGACACCAGCCGCCGCGCGGTCACTGGAGACCGGCGTACGGCGCACATGCATGGAGGACGTGACGTGGCGAACGACGCCAGCACCGTTTTCGACCTAGTGATCCTCGGCGGTGGTAGTGGCGGTTACGCCGCGGCCCTGCGCGGGGCGCAGCTGGGCCTGGACGTCGCCCTGATCGAGAAGGACAAGGTCGGCGGCACCTGCCTGCACCGAGGGTGCATCCCCACGAAGGCCCTGCTGCACGCGGGCGAGATCGCCGACCAGGCCCGCGAGAGCGAGCAGTTCGGTGTGAAGACCACCTTCGAGGGCATCGACATCGCCGGGGTGCACAAGTACAAGGACGGCGTGATCGCCGGCCTGTACAAGGGCCTCCAGGGGCTCGTCGCCTCCCGGAAGGTCACCTACATCGAGGGTGAGGGGCGGCTCTCCTCCCCCACCTCCGTCGACGTGAACGGCCGGCGTATCCAGGGCCGCCACATCCTGCTGGCGACCGGCTCCGTGCCGAAGTCGCTGCCGGGCCTGGAGATCGACGGCAACCGGATCATCTCCTCGGACCACGCCCTCGTGCTGGACCGGGTCCCGAAGTCCGCGATCGTCCTCGGTGGCGGTGTCATCGGCGTCGAGTTCGCCTCCGCCTGGAAGTCCTTCGGGACCGACATCACCATCATCGAGGGCCTCAAGCACCTCGCCCCGCTCGAGGACGAGAACTCCTCCAAGCTTCTTGAGCGCGCGTTCCGCAAGCGCGGGATCAAGTTCAACCTCGGCACCTTCTTCCAGAAGGCCGAGTACACCCAGGACGGCGTCAAGGTCACCCTCGCCGACGGCAAGGAGTTCGAGGCCGAGCTGCTGCTGGTGGCCGTCGGCCGCGGGCCCGTCTCCGCCGGTCTCGGCTACGAGGAGCAGGGCGTCGCGATGGACCGCGGCTACGTCCTGGTCGACGAGTACATGCGTACCAACGTCCCGACCATCTCCGCCGTCGGTGACCTGGTCCCGACGCTCCAGCTCGCGCACGTCGGCTTCGCCGAGGGCATCCTGGTGGCGGAGCGTCTGGCCGGTCTCAAGACCGTCCCGATCGACTACGACGGTGTCCCGCGGGTGACGTACTGCCACCCCGAGGTCGCCTCCGTGGGCATCACCGAGGCCAAGGCCAAGGAGATCTACGGCGCGGACAAGGTCGTCGCTCTGAAGTACAACCTCGCGGGCAACGGCAAGAGCAAGATCCTGAACACCGCGGGCGAGATCAAGCTCGTCCAGGTGAAGGACGGTGCCGTGGTCGGCGTCCACATGGTCGGTGACCGCATGGGCGAGCAGGTCGGCGAAGCCCAGCTGATCTACAACTGGGAGGCGCTGCCCGCCGAGGTCGCGCAGCTCATCCACGCCCACCCGACCCAGAGCGAGGCGCTCGGCGAGGCGCACCTGGCGCTGGCCGGCAAGCCGCTCCACTCGCACGACTGACCCTCGGTCGACGAAGCGACTCCGCTCACAGCGACGACACAGACTTCCGCAATTCGTAAGGAGCAACCGAAACCATGGCGGTTTCCGTAACCCTTCCGGCGCTCGGCGAGAGCGTCACCGAGGGCACCGTCACCCGCTGGCTGAAGGCCGAGGGTGAGCGCGTAGAGGCCGACGAGCCGCTGCTCGAGGTCTCGACCGACAAGGTCGACACCGAGATCCCCTCCCCCGCCGCCGGCGTCCTGGCCTCCATCAAGGTCGCCGAGGACGAGACGGTCGAGGTCGGCGCCGAGCTGGCCGTGATCGACGACGGCACCGGTGCGGCTGACGCCCCCCCGCCTGTGGCTGAGGTCACAGAGCCCGCCCCGGAGCCGGCCGCGGCCGCTCCGTCCACCGAGCAGGCCGCCCCGGCGCCCGCTCCCACCGCCGAGGCCGCCTCCGGCGGCGGCTCCGCCGAGGGCACGGACGTCGTCCTGCCCGCGCTCGGCGAGTCCGTCACCGAGGGCACCGTCACCCGGTGGCTGAAGGAGGTCGGCGAGGAGGTCGCGGAGGACGAGCCCCTGCTCGAGGTCTCCACCGACAAGGTCGACACCGAGATCCCCTCGCCCGCCGCCGGTGTGCTGCTGGAGATCGTGGTCGGCGAGGACGAGACCGCCGAGGTCGGCGCCAAGCTCGCCGTCATCGGCGCCCCGGGCGCGGCTCCGGCCGCCGCTCCGGCCCCCGCCGCTCCGGCCCCGGCCGCCGAGGCCCCCGCCCCGGCTCCGGCCGCCCCCGCTGCTCCGGCGCCCGCTCCGGCCCCGGCCCCGCAGGCGCCCACGGCTCCGGCCCCGCAGCAGCAGACGGCTCCGGCTCCCGACCCGGCGCCCGCCGCTCCGGCTCCGGCGCCCGCCCCCGTCACCCCGGCCCCGGCGCCCGCCGCGACCTCCGGTGACGACGGCGCCTACGTGACCCCGCTGGTGCGCAAGCTCGCCGCCGAGCACGGCGTCGACCTCGCCTCCGTGAAGGGCACCGGCGTCGGCGGTCGTATCCGCAAGCAGGACGTCATCGCCGCCGCCGAGGCCGCGAAGGCCGCCGCCGCCGCTCCGGCTCCGGCCGCTGCCGCTCCGGCCGCCGCCGCGAAGAAGGCGCCGTCCCTGGAGGCCTCTCCCCTCCGTGGCCAGACCGTCAAGATGCCGCGCATCCGCAAGGTCATCGGCGACAACATGGTCAAGGCGCTGCACGAGCAGGCGCAGCTGTCCTCGGTCGTCGAGGTCGACGTCACGCGTCTGATGAAGCTGCGCGCCCGTGCCAAGGACGCGTTCGCGGCCCGGGAGGGCGTCAAGCTCTCCCCGATGCCGTTCTTCGTCAAGGCCGCGGCCCAGGCGCTGAAGGCGCACGCGCCGATCAACGCCAAGATCAACGAGGGCGAAGGCACGATCACCTACTTCGACACCGAGAACATCGGTATCGCGGTGGACTCCGAGAAGGGCCTGATGACCCCGGTCATCAAGCACGCGGGCGACCTCAACATCGCCGGCATCGCGAAGGCCACGGCGGAGCTGGCCGGCAAGGTCCGCGCCAACAAGATCACGCCCGACGAGCTGTCCGGCGCGACCTTCACCATCTCCAACACCGGTTCGCGCGGTGCGCTCTTCGACACGATCATCGTGCCGCCGGGCCAGGTCGCGATCCTCGGCATCGGTGCCACGGTCAAGCGCCCTGCGGTCCTGGAGACGGAGGAGGGCACGGTCATCGCCGTCCGCGACATGACCTACCTGACCCTCTCCTACGACCACCGTCTGGTGGACGGCGCCGACGCGGCCCGTTACCTGACCGCGGTCAAGGCGATCCTGGAGGCGGGCGAGTTCGAGGTCGAGCTCGGCCTGTAAGGCGTTTCGCTTGTACGGTGCCCCCCGTCCGGATTCCGGGCGGGGGCACCGGCATGTGCTCACCGGGGCGTCAGCGTCCGGTCCGACCAGCCCCACAGCTCCTCCACCCACACGTTCGGGACGGACAGCTTGGGCGCGGGCGTCAGATGCCGGGTCCGGTACGCCTTCAGGACGTCGTAGGTGGCGTCCAGGCAGTCCCGCGAGGTGAGCTCCCCGGTCCTCGGGTCGACCCCGACGAGGAACCCGCGCTTCTCGACCGTACGGATCATGGCGCGGGCCCTGTTCACGTCGTGCGTCGAGGACTTGGTGCAGCGGTAGCGGCTGTACGGGTGCTCCGAGGTCCCGGGATAGTGGGCGTCCGTCGACATCTCGCTGAGCATGCGGTCGTACGACCCCTCCGCGTGCCACGCTCCGATGTCGCCGCCGGGCGGGGTGTAGAGCTTGCCGCTGGGGTTCTCGACGGCGCCGTAGACCCAGCGGCCGGTGCCCGGGACCTTGAAGCCCCAGCCGACGTGCCCGAACTTCTGGGCGCCGTCCGGTTTGACGAAGACGCAGGCGGCGCCGCCGCCGCGGGCCGCGCCCGCCATCCCCGTGATCGCTTCCGGGCTGCTCGGTGTCGTCCCCGCCGTCGCCCGTACGGTCGGCTGTCCGCAGCCCGCCAGACCGACGATCGCGCCGATCACGGCCGCGGCGGCCAGTCCCCGTCGTCCCCCGATGTGCATGCCGTCCCCCTGTGGTGCGCTGGGGCGCCCCGCGCGGGAACCCCCTGACCAACGCGACACGCCTGGAGGCCGTGGGGTTCCGTGACTTGACAGAAGTCGTGCGGCTGGGAGCGTGTAAGCCTCGTCTCACCTGCATGAAAGCGCCCCCGTGCGCCCCTCCCCGACGGGCCCTCGGCCTTATTGTCTTTACGTCAAACGCCCTTAAGGAGCTCTCATGACCGCGCCCGTCGTCCACTCGCTGCGCGAACAGATCCGCGAGCACATCGTGGAGGGGATCGTCAGCGGGCGCTGGCAGCCGGGCGAGCGGATCGTGGAGCGCCGTATCGCCACCGAGCTGGAGGTCAGCCAGACGCCGGTGCGGGAGGCGCTGCGCGAGCTGGAGTCGCTGCGGCTGATCGAGTCGGCGCCCAACAAGGGCGTACGGGTGCGGAATCTGACGGCGGCCGACCTGGAGGAGAGCTACCCCGTCCGGGCCGGCCTGGAGGCCATCGCGGCCGAGCTGGCGGCGGAGCGGCTGGCGCAGGACTGCTCCGCGCTGGAACCGCATGTCGCCGCGCTGTACGAGGCGGACCGGGACTCGGACGGCACCGGGCAGGTGCGGCACACGGTGGGCTTCCACCGCGAGCTGGTGCGGGCGGCCGGCAACTCGGTGCTGCTGCACACCTGGGAGGGCCTCGGCATCGAGGTCTTCACCGCGCTGTCGATCCGCTGGCTGGGGACCGTCCAGCAGTCCTACGCGGAGGAGCACGAGGAGCTGGTGGCGGCGTTCAAGCGCCGGGACCCGCGGATCCCGGAGATCGTGAAGGCGCATGTCCTGGGGTGTGCTCCGCGGGCCTGACACAGCCGAGCGCACCTATGCTCACCTGCGGAAACCCTTCGAAAACAAGGCACGCGGTGTCTCCACGGAAGACACCGCGTGCCTACTTTCTTGAGATCGAGAAGTTTTACCCCGAACCCTTTGATCGATCATCGATCAGGGAGTTAGAGTCGCCGACGGGCTTCTACCGAGGCCCCACTGCCCTGTCCTGCCAAAGACCAAGGGCACCCCCCTTCGACTGAGGAAGGCGGCGACATGACCGACCCCAACGCCATCCAGCCCAGCGAGCTCGACCAGCTCCCCGACCGGGACCCCGAGGAGACCGCCGAATGGCAGGCCTCCCTGGACGCGGTCGCCAAGGCGGCCGGCCCGCACCGCGCGGCATACCTGATGCGCCGCACGCTGGAGAGGGCGGAGGGCAACGGCATCGCGCTGCCGAAGCTCCTCGAGACCGACTACGTCAACACCATCCCCACCGCCGCCGAGCCGGGCCTGCCCGGTGACCCGGCGATGGAGGCCCGCATCACCGCGTGGAACCGCTGGAACGCGGCCGCGATGGTCACCCGCGGCTCCAAATACGGCGTCGGCGGCCACATCGCCACCTTCGCCTCCGCGGCCTGGCTCTACGAGACCGGCTTCAACCACTTCTTCAAGGGCAAGGAGGCCGACGGGTCCGGCGACCAGCTCTACATCCAGGGCCACGCCTCCCCCGGCATCTACGCCCGCGCCTTCCTCGACGGCCGGCTGGACGAGCACCACCTCGACCACTTCCGCCGCGAGTCCGGCGGAGGCGGCCTCCCGTCGTACCCGCACCCCCGCCGCCTGCCCTGGCTGTGGGAGTTCCCGACGGTCTCCATGGGCCTCGGCCCGCTCTCCGCGATCTACCAGGCGCGCTTCAACCGCTACCTGACCAACCGCGGCATCAAGGACGTCTCCGCCTCCCACGTGTGGGCCTTCCTCGGCGACGGCGAGATGGACGAGCCGGAGTCGACCGCGGCCCTCGCGCTCGCCAGCCGCGAGGGGCTCGACAACCTCACCTTCGTCATCAACTGCAACCTCCAGCGCCTCGACGGCCCGGTCCGCGCGAACTTCAAGATCGTGCAGGAGCTGGAGGCCCAGTTCCGCGGCGCCGGCTGGAACGTCATCAAGACGCTGTGGGGCAACGCCTGGGACGAGCTGTTCCAGCTCGACACCACGGGCGCGCTAGTACGACGGCTCCGCGAGGTGCCGGACGCGCAGGTGCAGACGTACCAGACGCGCGACGCCGCCTACATCCGCCAGGACTTCTTCGGCAAGGACCCGGCGCTCGTAGAGATGGCGAAGCTGCTGTCCGACGACAAGATCCTCGAGTGTTTCCACCTCTCGCGCGGTGGCCACGAGGCGAGCAAGGTGTACGCCGCGTACAAGGCCGCCGTCGAGTTCAAGGGCGCGCCGACCGTGATCCTGGCCCAGACGGTCAAGGGCCACACCCTCGGCGAGGGCTTCGCGTCGAAGAACGCCAACCACCAGATGAAGAAGCTGACGGTGGACGAGTTCAAGACGATGCGTGACCTTCTCGAACTCCCCATCTCCGACGCGCAGTTCGTCGACGGGGTCGTGCCCTACGGCCACCCCGGTGCCGACTCCCCCGAGGTGCGCTACCTCCAGGAGCGCCGCGCGGCCCTGGGCGGTCCTGCCCCGGCCCGCCGCGTCCACCCGGTCGCACCTCTCCCCGCCCCCGCCGAGAAGGCCTTCGCCTCCTTCGACAAGGGCTCGGGCTCGCAGAACGTGGCGACCACGATGGCCTTCGTCCGCCTGATCAAGGACCTGGTCCGCGACAAGGAGACGGGCAAGCGCTGGGTGCCGATCGTCCCCGACGAGGCGCGCACCTTCGGCATGGAGAGCCTCTTCCCGTCCCTGGGCATCTACTCCCCCAAGGGCCAGACGTACGAGCCGGTCGACCGCGACCAGCTGATGTACTACAAGGAGGCCAAGAACGGCCAGATCCTCAACGAGGGGATCACCGAGGCCGGTTCGATGGCCGACTTCATCGCCGCTTCGACGTCGTACGCGACGCACGGCGAGGCGATGATCCCGTTCTACATCTTCTACTCGATGTTCGGCTGGCAGCGCACGGCCGACCAGATGTGGCAGCTCGGCGACCAGCTGGGCCGCGGCTTCCTGGTCGGCGCCACCGCGGGCCGTACGACGCTGACCGGTGAGGGCCTCCAGCACGCGGACGGTCACTCGCCGGTGATCGCGGCGACGAACCCGGCCGCGCTGACGTACGACCCGGCGTTCGCCTACGAGGTCGCCACGATCGTGCGCGACGGCATCCGCCGTATGTACGGCGAGGCGGCACCGGGTGAGGACCCGAACGTCTTCTACTACCTGACCGTCTACAACGAGCCGCTCCCGCAGCCGGCGAAGCCCTCGGGCCTCGGCATCGACGAGGGCATCGTCAAGGGCCTGTACCGCTTCAACACGGCCGAGTCGGCGGGTCTGTCCCCCGCCGCCAACGCCCCCCGCATCCAGCTGCTCGGCTCCGGCACCGCGATCCACTGGGTGCTCAAGGCCCAGCGGATGCTGGCCGAGGAGTGGGGCGTGGCGGCCGACGTCTGGTCCGCCACCTCCTTCACCGAGCTGCGCCGCGACGCGCTCGACGCCGACGCGGCCCTGCTGCGCGGCGAGGAGCGGGTGCCCTACGTCCGCCAGGCGCTGCACGGCGCCGAGGGCCCGGTGCTCGCGGTCTCCGACTACATGCGCCAGGTACCGGACCAGATCGCGCAGTGGGTCGAGCAGGACTGGTCCTCGCTGGGCGCGGACGGCTTCGGTCTCTCCGACACCCGCGAGGACGCCCGCCGCCACTTCGGCGTCGACGCCGAGTCGGTCGTCGTCGCGGCCCTTGCCCAGCTGGCCCGCCGCGGCGAGGTCAAGGCGACGGCGGTGAAGGAAGCGCGGGAGAAGTACGGCCTGTAGGGGTCGGGTTTCCTCGAAGGGGTACGGCGGCTGCCGTACCCCTTCGTTGTCAGTGGTCCCCGGCATCATGAAGGCATGCGTGCTGCCCGGCTGATCAAGATGGTGCTGCTGCTCCAGTCCCGGCCCTCCATGACCGCCGCCGAACTCGCGCGGGAGCTGGAGGTGTCGGAGCGGACGGTGACGCGGGACGCGCAGGCGCTATCGGAGGCCGGGGTCCCGGTGTACGCCGACCGGGGGCGGGCCGGGGGGTACCGGCTGATCGGCGGGTACCGGACCCGGCTGACCGGGCTGGCCCGTGGTGAGGCCGAGGCGCTGTTCCTGTCCGGGGTGCCGGGGGCGCTGCGCGAGATGGGTCTCGAGGACGCCGCGTCCGCCGCCCGGCTGAAGGTGTCCGCCGCCCTCCTGCCCTCCCTGAGCGACGCCTCCCGTACGGCCGCGCAGCGGTTCCATCTCGACGCGCCGGGCTGGTTCACCGAGCCCAAGTCGCCGGAGCTGCTGCCCGCCGTCGCCGAGGCGGTGTGGGACGACAGACAGGTCACCGCGCGCTACCGCGGCCGGGAGCGCGAGGTGGAGCGGGACCTGGAGCCGTACGGACTCGTCCTCAAGGCGGGGGTCTGGTACGTGTGCGCCCGGGTGGTGCGGGGCGGTTCCTTCCGGGTGTACCGGATCGACCGGTTCACGGCGGTGGAGGCCCGCGCCGACCGCTTCGTGCGCGACGAGGAGTTCGACCTGCCCGGCTTCTGGGCGGAGCGCGCCGAGCAGTTCGCGCGCTCGATCCTGCGGGCCGAGGTGGTGGTCCGGCTCTCCGGCGACGGGGTGCGGAGGCTGCCGTACGCCGTCGATCCCGCCGCCGCCCGGGAGGCGCTGGCGGCGGCGGGCAGCCCGGACGAGGACGGCCGGCTGACCGTCACGCTCCCCGTGGAGTCCGAGCAGGTGGCCCACTCCCAGCTCGCGGGGCTCGGACCGGAGGTCGAGGTGCTGGCACCGGAGAGTCTGCGGGCGCGTTTCGCCGAGGACGCGAGCCGGCTGAGCCGCCTGTACGGGACATAACAATCCGCCGCACTCCACGTGCGCCCCACCCTCCCAGGCCCGATGCTTGACCCGTGATGGACGAGACGGAGTTCTGGGAGCTGGTGGACGCCACCCGCGAGGCCGCCGAGGGTGACCCCGAGGAGCAGGCCGACCTGCTCGTGGACCGGCTCCTCGCGCTGGACCCGGACATGGTCCTCGACTTCGCCCGTCACTTCGAGGCCCGCTACAACCGCGCGTACACGTGGGACCTGTGGGGCGCCGCCTGGATCCTCCTTGACGGGGCGAGCGACGACGCCTTCGACTTCTTCCGGTGCTGGCTGATCGGCCAGGGCCGTGAGGTGTACGAGGGCGGGGTGCACGACCCCGACTCGCTCGCCGACCTGCTCGCCGACTTCGACGAGGAGATCGACGGCGACGGCGAGGAGCTGGGGTACGCGGCCGACGAGGCCTATGAGCAGCTCACCGGCACGGTCGCTCCCGACCTCGGCATTCCGCCCGCCGCCTCCGAGCCGCTGGGTGCGCCGGTGGACCTGGAGAGCGACCGGGTGCTGGCGGAGCGGTATCCCAAGTTGTGGGAGCGGTTCAGGGGTTGAGGGGTCGTCGGACGGCGGCCGCCGTTCAGGTCGTGGCGGTGGTACGGCGTCGGGTCGGGTCCGTCGCGAGGTAGGCCTGGCTCTGGTCGGCCTTCACGGTGTGGTGCAGGGGGGCCGCGTTGGCCTGGTCGAGTGCGGACGCGGTGACGGCTGCGGGGCCGAGGACCACCGTCGCGACCGCGCAGACGACGGTCCAGATCCGCTTGTTGCCCTTGTTGGTGCTGCTCATGATCCCCACCTCCGGTCGGCTTCTGGGGACGACCGTAGGAGGGGGACTTCGGAGGGGCCTGCGGGAGCGCTGTGGCGTTCCTGTGAGGGCGGGCTTCAGGGGCGGCCCTGGAGGCGGGCGGCCGCCTGTCTGATCGCGGGGAGGCGGGCGCTGAGGGCGGCGCCGGGGCAGGTGGTCATGTAGCCGTCCTTGTGGCCCGCGAGGGCGGGCAGGCGGGCGGTGGTGCCCTTCGGGTAGCGGCTGTGGCTGTTGCTGGAGGTCAGCCGGACCGTGGCGCGGGGGTCGATTCCGGCCAGACCGAGTTTCCAGGCGGTCAGGGCGGCGATCGCGTCGGTCATGGCGCGGGGGACGGGGACGCCGGCGGTGAAGGTGCCGAGGGCGGCGATGCCGGCGGTGCGGTGGTTGAAGCCCTGGGTGTGGGCGCCGGTGACGGCACGGTCGACTCCGCCGGCGCGGCCCTCGTAGATGGTGCCGCAGCGGTCCACGAGGAAGTTGTAGCCGATGTCGTCCCAGTCGCGGTTGCCGGTCTGGCCTGCGGCGAGGTAGCGGATGATGCGGGGTGCGTCGGCGCAGTCGTAGTCGTTGGGCGAGTCGGTGTGATGCACGAACACGGCGACGACCTTGTCGTCGTAGCGAGGAGCGGGCGGGGTGCGGGCGGTGCCGTTCGCCTCATCGCCCCCGTCCGCCCACACGGACCGCGGCACGATGTGCGGCCGGGCGGCGGAGTACGTCACGACACCGGGCCGGACCGCGGCCGTACGTGGCTCCCGCTCACCGACAGTGCTCTCGACACCCCGGGCACTCAGCACCAGCACGAGAACGGCCAGGAGCCCGGGCACACAGGCAAACACCCGCAGAACCGACCGCCACCCTCTGCGCCGCCCCAGCTCGACGAACGGGCGGCGGTTGGCGGGGGGTTGGGGGGCGTCGGGGCCGAGGGGGGCCGGGGGCTCGGTGGTGCCGGGTGTGGGGTGGGCGGGGGGCTGGGACTCAGCAGGCGCCGGGGGGTCGGCCGACGCCGGGAGCTCAGCCGACGCCGGGAGCTCAGCCGACGCCGGGAGCTCGACGGGGGACTCAGGCTTGGCGGGAGCCACAGGCTCGACAGGCGGCGCGGACTCGAAGGACGGCGCGGGCTCGACGTCAGCGGAAGACGCACCCTCGCCCACAGCCCCCGAAGCCGCCGTACACCTGGAGGGCGCTCCAGGGCCGGTGGCCGCCTCACGGCCTGGGGGAGCGTCGGGGCCAGGGGTTGCCTCGTGCTCGGGGCCTGCCCCCGCCCCGGCGACCGCATCCGCGCCAGGAGCCGTACCGTGGCCGGCGGGTTCCTCCGGGTGGGGCGGTGGTGTCGGGGCGGGGCGCAGATGGCGGGTCAGGCGGGCTCGGGCCGCGTCACGTATGCGCACCACGTCGCCTATGCGTACCGCCTTGCGCATGCGTACCGCCTTGCGTGTGCGCACCACATCACGCACGCGCACCACATCACGCACGCGCACCACATCGCGTATGCGCACCGCCTCGCGAATGCGCACCACGTCGCGTATTCGGGGTGCTCGGCGCCTTCGTGGGCCTCTCGGTCTTCGGACGCGCATGGTTCCCACTGTCGGCTGGATCCGTTGCGTCCGCGATGTGTGCTGTGCCACCCGGTGGAACCATCGTCCTGGTCCACGACGTTTTCCCAGGTGCACGCATGCGTGGCCGGTTCAGGGCGGCACGCGCGCGCGTAGCTGATCACTGGACGCTTCGCCTGCGTACTGAAGGTTCCAAAGAGAAGGGCGGCTCCGTGGACGTGCTCGACATCCTGCTGATGCTGGTGATCGCCGCCTACGCGGCCTCCGGCTACCGGCGCGGCCTGCTGGCCGGCTGTGTCTCGCTCGCCGGCTTCGTCGGCGGCGCGATCGTGGGCGTGTGGGTGCTGCCGTGGATGATGGACCTGGTCACCCCGGGAAGCACCGCGGCCACGGTGACCGCGGTGCTGACCGTGCTGGCCCCCGCCGCCGTGGGCCACGAGCTGGCGGGACGGCTGGCGCTGAAGCTCCGGAGGGAACTCGACCAGGGCCCGCTCAGAGTCGCCGACGGCATCGGCGGCGCCGCCGCCAACTCCGTGGCCGTCCTCATCGTCGCCTGGGTCGCCGCGAGCGTCCTCGGCGCCTCCTCGTCCCCGCTGGTCACCACCGCCATCCGGGACTCCGCCCTGCTCGGCGCCGTACAGGACTCCATGCCGGACACCACCCCCTCGTGGTTCTCCCGGGCCACCTCCGCGCTGACCGAGGCCGGTTTCCCGCAGGTCTTCAACCCGTTCGAGAACGAGTCGACGGCCGAGGTCGCCAAGCCCACCGGCGACAGCGTCACCGCCGCCGCGACCAACGCCGCCAAGCTCAGCACCGTCAAGATCGAGGGCTCCTCCGGCACCCAGGGCCGCGAGGGCAGCGGATTCGTGTACGCGCCGGAGCACGTGATGACCAACGCCCACGTGGTGGCCGGCATCGACGAGCCCAGCGTCCGGATCGGCGGGGTCGGGCAGCCGTACGAGGCCCGGGTGGTGCTGTTCGACCCGAACAAGGACGTGGCCGTGCTGTACGTCCCCGAGCTGCGCGCCCCGGTCCTGCGCTTCGACGACAGTGCCGCGCGGGGCGACTCGGCGGTCGTCGCGGGCTATCCGCAGGACGGCGACCTGAACCTCCAGGCGGCCACCGTGGCCAACCGGGTGAAGGCCAACGGACAGAACATCTACAGCGACGCCCTCGTCACCCGCGAGATCTACTCGATCCGCTCGACCGTCCGCCCCGGCAACTCCGGCGGCCCCCTGCTGACCACCACCGGCAAGGTCTACGGCGTGGTCTTCGCCCGCTCCACCTCCGACGACGAGACGGGCTACGTGCTGACCGCCGACGAGGTCGCCGGCGACGCCGAGAGGGCGGCGAACGCCACGGCACCGGTGGACACGGGCGAGCTGGTCACCTCGTAGCGCCACGGGCTGCCGCATGATGGGGCCACGGTCCCGCATGGCACCCCGGAGGCTGACGTGCCCGTGTTCTTCCTGATCTCGCTGCTCATGGCGGGGGTCGCGCTCTACCTGGTGGTGCGCAGACGCCGTACGACCGCCGCGGCCGACCAGGTGCTCAGAGACGGCGCCCCATGATCACGTCGTCGACGTACTCCCCCGCCAGCCAGAACTCCTCGGGCAGGATCCCCTCGACCGCGAAGCCCTCGGACTCGTAGAGCCTGCGGGCGGGCGTGTTGTGGCCGAGGACGCGCAGGGTGAGGCGGCGGGCGCCCCGGCGGCGGGTCTCCTCGGTGATCGCGCGGATCAGGGCCCGGCCGACACCGCGGCCACGGGCCTCGGCGCTGACGACGAACCCCTGGATCTGGCGCACATGGGCGTTCGCCGCGAGCCCGGTCGGGAAACCGAGACGGATGAACCCGAGGATGCGCCGGTCGGCCTCGGCGACCAGACAGTCCTCGGGGAGGTGGCGCTCGTCGAAGAACGGCCGGTACGGCGGCTGCTGCCGGGGCAGGACCTCGTGCAGGGGCGACCACTCGGCGCGGTCGAGACGGGCCAGCTCCTCTTCGTCGTCGGGGAGGGCGAGGCGTATGGACAGCTGGGACATGGCGGCCACCCTACGGCGCGGCGGGTACCGGAACCAGACGTCGCTTTTACGCACCCACCAGGCAGGATGAGGTTATGCAACTTTCAAGAATCGCGGTCGCCGGGGCCTCCGGACTGATCGGCTCGGCCCTGGTGCGCTCCCTCACCGCGGACGGGCACGAGGTGGTGCGCCTGGTGCGCCGGGAGCCCCGGGACGAGTCGGAGGTCCGCTGGGACCCCGAGGCCGGACGGGTGGACACGGCCGGGCTCGCCGGGTGCGACGCCCTGGTCAATCTCGCCGGGGCGGGGGTCGGCTCACGGCGCTGGACGGACGCGTACAAGATGCGGATCCACGACAGCCGGGTGAACGGCACGACGGCCCTCGCCCGGGCCGTCGCCTCCCTGGACGAGCCGCCGAAGGTCTTCGTCAACGGCAGCGCGATGGGTTACTACGGCGAGACCGGCGACCGGGTCGTCGACGAGGACTCGCCCGCCGGACAGGGCTTCCTGCCGGAGCTGTGCGTGGAGTGGGAGGCGGCCGCCGCCCCGGCCCAGGAGGCGGGCGTGCGGACCGCGTTCACCCGCACCGGGCTGGTGGTGGGCCGCGGGGGCGGGGCCTGGGGCAAGCTGTTCCCGCTGTTCCAGGCGGGGCTCGGCGGACGGATGGGCGACGGCGGGCAGTACTGGTCCTTCATCGCGCTGCACGACGAAGTGGCCGCGATCCGGCACCTGTTGGAGACCGACGGGCTGTCCGGGCCGTTCAACCTCACCACTCCGGAACCCCTGACGAACCGTGAGATCACCGAGGCGATGGGCCGCGTGCTGCACCGGCCGACGCTCTTCTCCGTGCCCGCCCCGGTCCTGCGCTCGGTGCTCGGCGAGATGGCCGGCGACGTGCTGGGCAGCGCCCGGGTACGGCCGAAGAGGCTGCTGGAGTCGGGGTTCACCTTCGCGTTCCCGGACATCGAGGGGGCGATCCGGGCGGCCTGAGGAGCGCGCCGGACGCGTACGTCGTCGTACGACCTCCCGGACGCGCATGTCGTCGTACGACCCCTCGGCGACCGTCTGTGATGACATGCGACCGGCGTGCGACCATGCTCTGTTGATGCGCGACTGTTCCTGACCGGTCTCCGCCCTACCCTCGACCCGAACTCGGGTATCCCCGGAGCCTGTTGGGGGCATCACGTCTCCACCGGCCGCGCAACCTCGAGGAGGGGCACGTGCTTGAGCCCGCGTACCAGGCGGACGTCGTGATCGTGGGAGCCGGGGTCGCCGGGCTCTCCGCGGCGCATCGGCTGACCAGCGCAGGAGTGACCGTCGCGGTGTTGGAGGCCGCCCCCTGGGCGGGCGGCCGCATGTCGACGGAGAAGGTCGACGGATTCCGGCTCGACCGGATCGGACAGCTGCTGTCCACGGCATATCCCGAACTACGCCTGGCGCCCGGGCTCGACGGGCTCGTGCTGCGCCCCTTCGCACCGGGGGTGCTGCTGCACGGCGACGGACGTCACCACCGGGTGGACGCTCCGGCGGGCGCCGGTAGCGCAAGGGGCGCACTGCACGCGGTACGCGCCCTGGCGAGCGCCCCTCGGGGGGTGCCGGGCGCTCGCGGAGGCCCGGGGGCCGGGGCCGCGTCCAGGAGGGGCTCCAGGGTGCTGTCCGGGCCCGGTCAGGGGGCCGCGCGGGCGGGCGCGCCGATCGGCGGAGTCGTCGACCAGGCGCGGCTCGGGGCCGCCCTGACCCGGCTCGCGAACGTGCCCGTCGACCGGCTCCTCGCCCGTCCCGAACTGCCCGCCGGACAGGCGCTCACGGCGCGCGGACTGCCCGCCCGTACGGTCGACGGCTTTCTGCGTCCGCTGCTCGCCGCCCTGCTCTGCGACCCCGCGCTGACCACGTCCAGCCGGTGCGCCGACCTCGCATTGCGGTCATTCGCGGCCGGACGCCTGTGCGTTCCCGAGGGGGGCGCCGAGATGCTCCCGGAGTTGCTCGCGCGCACGCTGCCCGCGGGGACCGTGCACACGGGGGTGCGGGTCACCTCCGTCGCGACGACCTCGGTGACGACGGCGGAGCACGGGGAGTTCGGGTGCCGGGCGGTGCTGCTGGCGACGGACGCCCGCGCCGCGGCGGAGTTGCTGCCGGGCCTGCGGGTGCCGGACTTCCACCCGGTGACGGTCGTCCACCACACGACGGACGAACCGCCGCGCACGGGTTCCGCGCTGCTGCTGGACGCCGACCGGGGCGGCCCGGTGGCCCACACGGCGGTGATCAGCGAGGTCGACCCCAGCCGGGCCCCCGCGGGGCGGGTCCTGGTGTCGTCGACGGTCCTCGGCCCGCCCCCGCCGGACCTCGACACGGCCGTCCGCACCCATCTGGCCCGCCTCTACGGCACGTCGACGCGGACCTGGGAGACCCTGGCGGTCCACCACACCCCCGAAGCGGTCCCCGCCATGCGCCCCCCGCACGACCTGCGCCGCCCGGTCCGCCTCCTGGCCGGCCTGTACATCTGCGGCGACCACCGCGACACCAGCACGGTCCAGGGAGCCCTGCACTCGGCCCACAGGGCGACAGCGGCCATCCTGAGGGACCTGGGAGCGGCGGGCTCGATGCACAGGGCAGACCCGACCCCAACGGCCCAGGCAGCCTGACGGCCACCCCCGCGCCCCTTCAGGGGCGCGGGGAACTGCGCGACAAGCCTCCACGGACCGGCACCCGGCACACAACGGTGCGGAGTTACGGCGAGGCGGCCCTACCCCAGCGCAGCGACCTTGTCCCGATAACTCCGAACCGGCGCCGCATCCTTGTACGGCTCCAGCCGCCGCTCGAAGTCCCGCACATACTCCACCGCCCGCACCGACCGCATCTCCGCGGCCTGCCCAGCCGCCTCCGCGGCCAGCGAACAGGCCTGGTCCAACTCCCCCAGCCCCAGCCGCGCGGAGGCCAGCACCACCCGGCAGAACAACCGGCTCCGCGCATACGCCGGCGCCCGCAACTGAAGCGAACGCTCGGCGTGTTGCGCCGCCGCCCGGAACTGCTGAAGATCCCGGTGGCAGTGGCCGAACTCGTCCGCCAGCTGCGCCTCGTCGAAGAACCGTGCCCAGTGCGGGACGTCGTCGCCGGGCCGCGCCGCCTCCAGGGCCCGCTCCGCGCGTACCAGGGACGCCGTGCAGGCCCGCACCTCCCCCAGCACGCCGTGCCCGCGCGCCTCGGCGGAGTGCAAGAGCGCCTGCACCACCGGCGGAGCGCTGGCGCCGACGCCCTGCTGAGCCACCCGCGCCAGCTGGATCGCCTCCCGGCCGTGCCCCAGGTACACCGCCTGCCGGCTCATGGTGACCAGCACGTACGCCCCGTACGCCCGGTCCCCCGCCGCCTGCGCGAGCCGCAGTGCCTGGACGAAGTAGCGCTGCGCGAGCCCGTGCGCCGCGATGTCGTACGACGTCCAGCCCGCGAGCCTCGTCAGGTCCGCCGCCGCGGCGAACAGCCTGCGCCCGGTGGTCTCCCCGTAGGTGCCGCGCAGCATCGGCTCGCACTCGTGCTCCAGATAGCGCACCAGGGCCTGCCGGGCGTGCCCGCCGCCGTACTGGTCGTCCAGGGAGCGGAAGAGGTCGCCGACCGAGGCGAGCGCGGCGATGTCCCCGCCGGTGACCCGCTGCCCTGGGCCGCGCTCGGCCTGCCCGCGCGGCCGGGGGATGGTGGGGCGCCCCTGGGGCGGGATCCGGACCGGTGGCTCGCCGCGGGCGACCCGGTCGTCGGGGCGGCCGATCAGCCAGTCACGGCTGGGGACGACCAGGCCGGCCGGGGTGAAGGCGATCTTGCGCAGTTCGGCGTGGCTGCCGGAGTCCTTGCGCCACAGGCCGCTGACGATGTCGACGGCCTCCTCCGGGCCGGCTGCGAACTCCAGTCCCGCGTAGACGGGGGCGCAGGCGTCGAGGCCGAGGTCCTGCGCGGAGAGCCGGCGGCCGAGGCGCCGGGTGAAGACCTCGGCGATGAGGGCCGGTGTGGTGCCCCGGGGCTGCTGCCCGCGCAGCCACCGGGTCACGGAGGTCTTGTCGTATCTGAGATCCAGCCCGTGTTCGAGTCCGAGCTGGTCCACGCGTCGGGCGAGACCCGCGTTGGAGAACCCCGCTTCTGCGATGAGCGCGGCGAGCTGTCGGTTGGGAGTGCGCTGCGCGGGTCGTTCCGTCATCTGCGGTGCGGTCTCCTGCCTTCGGGCCGTCACGTCGAACGTGGTGCCCGGATTGCCTGTGAGCAGCCCTTATGGCCTCTGCGAACGGCGCGAATGTAGCGGAGAGTGAGCAGACGATCGCACACTTCGACGCTCGTTCATCCGATCGTGTGAGGATTGCCCCCGGAGCTGACGTCCGCGGGGCGGACGTACAGTGGCGTAGGCACCCTTCGTGCCTTACGACGTCCAGGGAGGCGCTTGCCGTGAGTGGGTTGCGGTTCGTCCGCATGGGGTTCGGTGCGGACGCGGTCGAGTACCAGGAGGCCTGGGACGAGCAGCGCCGGGTGCACGCGGCGCGCTTCGAGGACGAGGTCCCCGACACCGTCCTGCTGCTCGAACACCCCCCTGTGTATACGGCGGGCCGGCGCACCGCTGACAACGAACGCCCCCTCGACGGCACCCCGGTGATCGACGTCGACCGCGGCGGCAAGATCACCTGGCACGGTCCGGGCCAGCTGGTGGGCTACCCGATCCAGAAGCTCCCGCGTCCGGTGGACGTGGTCGCGCACGTACGGCGTCTGGAGGAGGCCCTGATCCGCACCTGCGCGGAGTTCGGCCTGGAGACCACCCGGGTCGAGGGCCGCAGCGGCGTATGGGTGCTCGGCGATCCGGTGGAGCAGCGCCCGGCGATCGGCGGACTCTCCCTGGACTTCGACCCCCGGCTCACGGACGAGGAGTTCGACCCCCGGATGAACGGCCCGGAGTACGCGCCGTCCAACGCAGGGCAGCGCCGCGAGGACCGCAAGATCGCGGCCATCGGCATCCGGGTCGCCAAGGGCGTGACGATGCACGGCTTCGCGCTGAACGTGAACCCGGACAACAAGTGGTTCGACCGGATCATCCCCTGCGGCATCCGTGACGCCGGTGTCGCCTCCCTCGCCGCCGAGCTCGGCCGGGACGTGACCATCGCCGAGGTGCTGCCGGTCGTCGAGCGGCACCTGAGGGACGTACTGGAGAACGCGGACCTGAGGCCGAGGGTGATCGAGAAGACACCTGCGGCCTGAGACAGGCAGTGGGCTTTCAAATCCACGGGCGTACCCTTGAGCACGCCGAAGAATCAATCGCTAGGGAGCCGGTCGTGTCCGCAGTCGCACCCGACGGACGCAAGATGCTGCGCCTGGAGGTCCGCAACGCCCAGACCCCCATCGAGCGCAAGCCCGAGTGGATCAAGACCCGGGCGAAAATGGGTCCCGAGTACACCGCCATGCAGAAACTCGTGAAGAGCGAGGGTCTGCACACCGTCTGCCAGGAAGCCGGCTGCCCCAACATCTACGAGTGCTGGGAGGACCGCGAGGCGACCTTCCTCATCGGCGGCGACCAGTGCACCCGGCGCTGCGACTTCTGCCAGATCGACACCGGCAAGCCCGAGGCGCTCGACCGTGACGAGCCGCGCCGGGTCGGCGAGTCCGTGGTCACCATGGACCTGAACTACGCCACCATCACCGGCGTCGCCCGCGACGACCTGGAGGACGGCGGCGCCTGGCTGTACGCCGAGACGGTCCGCCAGATCCACGAGCAGACCTCCTCCCGTGAGGCCGGCCGGACCAAGGTCGAGCTGCTGGCCCCCGACTTCAACGCGGTGCCGGAGCTGCTCCGGCAGGTCTTCGAGTCCCGCCCCGAGGTCTTCGCGCACAATGTCGAGACGGTCCCGCGGATCTTCAAGCGGATCCGCCCCGGCTTCCGCTACGAGCGCTCCCTGAAGGTCATCACCGAGGCCCGTGACTTCGGCCTGGTGACCAAGTCCAACCTGATCCTCGGCATGGGCGAGACCCGTGAGGAGATCAGCGAGGCGCTCCAGCAGCTGCACGACGCCGGCTGCGAGCTCGTCACCATCACGCAGTACCTGCGCCCGAGCGTCCGCCACCACCCCGTGGAGCGCTGGGTCAAGCCGCAGGAGTTCGTGGAGCTGAAGGAGGAGGCCGAGCAGATCGGCTTCTCCGGCGTGATGTCCGGACCCCTCGTCCGTTCCTCCTATCGGGCGGGTCGGCTCTACCAGATGGCCGTCGAGAAGCGCGGCTCTTTCGTCGCCTCGCAGGCCGTCTGAACCTCCCCTGATGGCACGGAGTGCCACTCCAAACGTGTGAATCCGAGCACAAGCAACTCCCGCTCGGTTATGGCCGATTGACGCGGTCCCGGACGTCCCCGCAGATAGGGGGGTCATCGGGACCGCGTCGGTGTTTTCGGGCAGCCCATCGAGGCTTCATGGGCGTTTGACCGGCCGGTCACGCCCTGGTAACACCATTCAGTGACCCTGGCTTCACAGCCAGTGCACCAATCACCAGAGCCGCCGCTCCCGAGGGGACCACCACCATGCAGGCCGCCCCCGTTCGCGCCACCGCGATCCCGTCGTTCACCGATGCACTCCGTGCCGTCGAGTCCGTGCTCCTGAGCGGCGGACAGCGCACCGCCCGCCGCAACGCCTGGACCTCCGTCCTGGAGGACCGCCGCCGCGCCAAGGACCGCGTCGAGGCCCAGCGCGTCCTGGAGCAGACCTTCACCGTCGGCTCCTGAAGCCTCTCCTTCGACGGCGGACACTGCCGTCGTAAGCGCCCACGGGGCCACGTAGACTTCGGGGCATGGCGAGAAGTGACAGTGCGGCGGATGCCGCGAACCCCGGGCGACTGAAGCAGATCGCCCTGACGTACAAGATGACCCGCAAGGCCGACAAGAAGATCGGCCTGGTGCTCGCGGGTGTCTTCATCCTCATCCTCGGTGTCTTTCTCGCGATCGGTTTCCTGATCGGCCATCCGGTCTACCTCGGCATCCTGGGCTTCCTGCTCGCCTTCCTCGGGACGGCGATCATCTTCGGGCGCCGCGCGGAGCGAGCCGCGTTCGGGCAGATGGAGGGACAGCCGGGAGCGGCCGCCGCCGTACTGGACAACATCGGCCGGGGCTGGACGACCACCCCCGCGGTGGCGATGAACCGCAGCCAGGACGTGGTGCACCGGGCCGTCGGCAAGGCCGGCATCGTCCTGGTCGCCGAGGGCAACCCGAACCGGGTCAAGGGCCTGCTGGCCGCCGAGAAGAAGAAGATGAACCGCATCGTCGTGGACGTGCCGGTGCACGACATCATCGTGGGCACGGGCGAGGGACAGGTCCCCCTGAAGAAGGTGCGGACCACCATGCTCAAGCTGCCGCGCGTCCTGACCGGCCCCCAAGTGACCGCCACCAACGACCGACTGCGGGCGATGGGCGACCTGATGAGCAACATGCCGCTGCCGAAGGGCCCCATGCCCAAGGGCATGAAGCTGCCGAAGGGCGGCGGCAAGGCCCGCTGATCTCTTAGCTACGACGATGGGGGCGCCCGGTGTGACAC